>DMCI01000024.1 GCA_003445835.1 Clostridiales bacterium | reverse complement strand
CGATCGGTTCCTTTATCTTTATGGGTCCGACCGGCGTCGGTAAGACCGAGCTTTGCAAGGCGCTTGCCGAAACGATGTTCGGTGACGAAAACAACATCGTTCGTATCGATATGAGCGAGTATATGGACAAGATCGCCGTTTCAAAACTCACGGGTTCCGCGCCCGGCTACGTCGGCTACGAAGAGGGGGGACAACTGACCGAAAAGATTCGTCGTAAACCCTATTCCGTCGTGTTGTTCGACGAGATCGAAAAAGCGCACCCCGACGTCTTTAATATCTTGTTGCAGATCATGGACGACGGCAGGTTGACCGACAGTCACGGCAGGACGGTCAGCTTCAAAAACACCATCATCATTATGACGTCAAACTTGGGTTCGGACGCGGGAAAACGCACGAAACATCTCGGATTCGGCAGTCTTGACGAATACGAAAACGAGCGCGAAAGACAGATCGAGGCGTTGCGCGCCGTTATGCGTCCCGAGTTTATCAACCGTTTGGACGACATCATCGTTTTCCACAGCTTGACGTCGGAAGATATCTCGCAGATCTCCGAGATCATGCTTGCTTCTTTACGCAAACGATTGGACGACAAAAATATCAAGATAGTATTGACGGAAGAAGCAAAAAAGTTTATTATTAAAAAAGGAACAAACGTTGAATACGGCGCGCGTCCGCTTAGGCGTACGGTGGAGCGTTTGCTCGAGGACGCTTTGTCCGAAAAACTCTTGCGCGGGGAGATCGCCATCGGCGACAACGTGATCGTCGATTATGAGGGCGGTGAGGAGCTTACTTTCCGTAAAAGCGAGTAAATACGGTATATTCGCCCCTATGGGGCGTTTGTATAATTCACACAAAAAGGAGGCATTATATGAAAATCGACATTGTGGGTAAAAATTATTCGGTGAGTGACAAACTTGACGACATCATCCGCAAAAAGGCGCAAAGGCTGGATCGCTTCTTCTCGGACGACGTGACGGCTCGCGTAGTTTGTAAGGAAGAGCACAAGGGCAGATTCACCTTAGAAGTTACGATCATCGCAAACGGCGCGGTCATTCGCAGTGAAGAGACCAGCGACAATATGTACAACAACATCGATATCGTTATCCCTAAGATCGACAGACAGATCCGCAAGCATAGGACCAGATTGAACAAGACCTTTAAGGATACTATCTTCAACTTCCACGCGGCGGAAGCGGAGGCGATCGAACTCAACGACACCAAAGAAGAAGAGATCCCGGCCATCGTCAAAACCAAGAAGTTTGAGCTTTTGCCGATGAGCGTTGAGGAAGCCATTGAGCAGATGGATCTTTTGGAAAACAAATTCTTCGTGTATCTTAACCCCACTACGGGCAAAGTAAATATCGTGTACAGGAGGTATGATAAGACCGTCGGTCTTATTGAGCCGCAGTACTAAAGGAGACAAAATTTTATATGGCAAAATTTAATAAGAACGATTACCGGATCCGCTTCGATTTCAACAACATGATGCGTGATTATATCGGCGCGGAGCAAGGGATCAGTGACTCCGACATCTCCGCCGCATCCAAGACGACAAAAACCGCATTTGACAGCGTCAAAGAGCAGGGCGGCGCAGGTTGGCAAGGTTGGCTTGATCTTCCGTTCAATCAAAAGGAGATCGTCGCGGACATCATCGACACGGCTAAGTCGGTCAGAAAGAATTTTAAGACCTTCGTCGTTTTGGGTATCGGCGGCAGCGCCCTCGGTCCCATTGCGGTTTTCCAGGCGCTTCGTCACCTGCATTACAATGAGCTTCCCAACAAAGTGCGCAAGGGTCCCAAGTTTTACGTAGAGGACAACATCGATCCGGAACGTATGGCGGCGCTTCTTGACATCGTGGACGTAAAAACGACTATGTTCAACGTCATCACCAAAAGCGGCGCTACCAGTGAAACGATGAGTCAGTACCTCGTGATCACCGACGTTTTGAAAAAGGCGCTCGGCGCAGATTACGCAAGTCACGTTATCGCAACGACGGATAAGGAGAAGGGCAACTTGATCAAGCTTGCCAAAAAAGAAGGTTTCAAGACTTTCTATATTCCCTCCGGTGTCGGCGGTCGTTTCTCGGAGCTTTCTCCCGTCGGATTGCTTCCCGCAGCCGTGCTTGGCATTGACATCAAAAAGATGCTCCTCGGTGCCGCGGATATGGTAAAGAGCGGCTTTAAGACTTCCAATCCCTATAAGAATATGCCTTTGATGGCGGCGACCTTGCAGTACATCGCGATGAAGAGCGGCAAAAACGTATCGGTCATGATGCCGTATGCGGATAGCTTGAAGTATATCGCGGATTGGTATTGCCAACTTTGGGGTGAGAGCCTCGGCAAGTCCGTTGACAAGGCGGGCAACGAAGTCTACGCAGGGCAGACCCCCGTTAAGGCGCTTGGCGTGACCGATCAACACAGTCAGATCCAGCTTTATACCGAAGGTCCTTTCGATAAGGTCATCACCTTTATCGCGGTGGAGAATTTCCGCAAGGAAGTCATGATCCCCGAAGGGCTGCCGGAGTTCCCCGACGTCAACTTCCTTTGCGGCAACACGATGGGCAAGCTTCTGAACACCGAACGCAAAGCCACGGAGTATGCTCTTGCCAAAAAGCATCGTTTGAATCGCACGATCATCGTGCCGGAAGTCAACGAGTATTCTCTCGGACAACTGTTAATGTTGTTTATGATGGAGACCGCTTTCGTCGGCGCAATGCTCAACATCGACACCTTCAATCAACCGGGTGTGGAAGAGGGTAAAAATGCCACTTACGCGATGTTTGGCAGAAAGGGTTACGAAGCCAAAAAGGCTGAATTGGACGGCGCAAAAGCCAAGGTCGAAAAATATATAATTTAATGCGAAAAATCGCTTGACAGCAGGCGATTAACGCGATAAAATCAAATCGCAATATTGCAAGGGGTGCCTAAAAACGGCTGAGATCATACCCTTAGAACATGATGAGGTAATTCTCGGCATGGAAAGCACAAAAGCGTTTTATCCTCCCGAGAATTCGGGAGGTTTTTTTATGGTTGGTTACTTGTTATATCCTTTGCTCGCGGTGACGCTGTTATGGGTGGCGGCATTTGCGTACTTCTTCTTCTCACAACAGAAGGACAAAACGGCTTTGACATCAAAGAACGTTTTGATGATCGCGTCCATCGTCTTTTTGATTGCGCTTTTTGTCTGCGTTCCTTTGCATTTGCGCAATCAGTACAACGCGGAAGAGTTTTTCGTGCAACCGTTGTGCTTCTACCCGATGTTGGCGTCCATTCTCGCTTTGATCGTCGCGATCGGTTTGTATTTGCTTGCCCGACTCAACAAAAAGTTTGCCAAAGAGGCAAAATGGATGGTGATCGGCGTCGTCATCGCGGCGATGGTCACAACCTTCGTTTGTTTGATCGTTTACTACAATCGTGAAATCGCTCCGTACGAAGATTACGAGTCGGTCAATTCCACTTGGCTCTTTGTCGGCGCGGCTGTGATCGTTGCTATTTTGGCTGTAGTATCCGCACTTTTCGGCAAAAAGTCAAACCCGAAATCCGAGACCAGATCGGTCACGTTTGCGGCTGTTTCTGTGGCGCTTTCCTTTGCTCTTTCGTATATCAGATTGTTCAGACTTCCGCAGGGCGGGTCCATCACTCTCGTAAGCTTGTTGCCCCTTATGCTTTATTCGCAAATGTTCGGCGTGCGTAAGGGTGTCGTCGCGGGCATCGTGTTCGGGTTGCTTTCCGCAATTCAAGATCCGTGGATCTTGCACCCGGCGCAATTCCTTTTGGACTATCCGCTGGCTTTCGGTTGCATTGGTTTGACCGGACTCTTTACGCAGCAGGGGATCAAAAACAAAAAGGGCGTCGTGCTCTTTGCCGCGGGCGCGGTTCTGGCGGTCACGATGCGTTATCTCTCCCACGTGCTTTCGGGCATCTTTGCTTTTTCGATGTATGCCGCCGAGGGATACGGCGCCGTGGCGTGGGGCTTCCTCTACAACACCTTTGCTTTTGCCGATATGGCGATCGCACTTGCGGTGGGTGTGTTGATGCTTTTGAACACTTCTTTCCGCAAGATCGTCAATCAAGTCACAGTTTCTAACGTCGCGCCGTTGACTCCTGTTGTCGCTACGGAAGACGCAACCGTCTCTGCTGAAGAAGTCGCCGTTTCCGAAACGGATCCTTCCGACAAATAAGAGCGATATTACTTAAAAACGGGTCGGAACGCTTTTTGCGTTCCGATCTCTTTTTTTACCTACCGTACCGATTTGTTTGACTATTTCTTTCATCGGGGGCTATAATTTACTTAATGAGTAAATTAATTTGCAAAGATTTCACCGTCAAATATTTCGGGTACGACGCCGCGATCTCCTCCGTCACGACGACTTTTACCGACGGGATCAACGTAATCTACGCGGCGGAAAAGGGCGGTAAGACCACCTTTTTAAAGGCTCTTGCGGGTATCGTTCCGTTTGAAGGTGAGTTGACATTGGACGGTACGCCCGTTTCGGAACTTTCCTTAAAAGACCGTGATTTTCAAATGCTTTTTGACGATTACGCGGTGTTTTCGCGTCGTTCTGTGCGCTACAATCTGGAATATCCTTTGCGTTTGCGCAAAGTTCCCAAAGAGGAACGTCGCCGTTTGATCGAAGATGTTGCGCCCCTTTTTGATCTTGACATCATGCTCGATGCGCCGTTCTATCGCTTGAATGAATGGCTTAAAGTTACCTTGACCCTTTGCCGCGCCTATTTGCGCAGGGCAAAAGTGCTTTTGATCGACAATATCTTTTCAAAGCTCAGTCCTTCTTTGCGCAAAGAGGCGTTTTTACGCTTTATGCCGCTTTTTAAGAATGGGATCGTCGTGTATGCGACGGATAGCTCCGAAGAAGCGGCGGCATTATCCCGCGATATCAAGTTTTTGTCCTACGGCTACTTGATGCAGGAAGGAAGCGTCGAGGCGTTTAAGACCAAGCCGAACGCCGCGTCCGCATTCGTTACGTTTGAAAATTATCCGACTTTGCTCCCTTGCGTTTTGACGCAAAACGGGGTGGAGATCGGCGGTCGCTCTTTTTCTTTGGACTTAAAACCAAAAAGCGACGTATACATAGGAAAGAAACTTTTGGCGGGCATCGCTCCCGAGGGGCTCGTGTTGACGGAGGAGGGCTTTGAAGCCATAGTCGTCGGCAAGTTTTATCGTAACGGCAGCCCCGTATATTCCGCAAATACGGAAGACGGATCGGTGTTCTTTTTGGGAGAGGAAGGGCTCGCCGTCGGCGCGACCGTAAAACTGAAAGCGGAAAAGGTCGTCGCGCTGTTTGACGCTCTCAACGAGCGGAACATTTTGGAGGTTACCGAATGAAAAAGATCATCAAAGCGGCGCTTGTCGTTTTAGTTATCCTTACCATATCCGTTTTTGCTTTTTCCTGCGTGAAGATCACTCCGTCGGAGCCTAAGGAGACCGTCAAAGTGCTTGACGATCGTTTTGATCTTACCAATCAAGTTTTGAACTTTATCAAAGATACCTATTACGACGACATTGATTACGATATGGCGGACGTATACGCCGCCTACGGTTTGGTGGGCAGTTTGGGTGATTTCAACTATATTTATTCCTCGGAAGACCTGCGTGGCTCCGCTCAGGATACCAAAGGCTTTGGGTTGTTGCTCAAAGTCAATATGTACAACGAGCATTTGGTGGACTTCATTCTTCCCGGCTCGCCTTTCTTGACGCCATCCAACGGACATACCGTTCAGCGCGGTGACGAGATCTACGCCATTGACGATCAACGAATTTCGGGGGTGGATGTTTCCGTTTATAACGCCTATTTAAACGCGCTTCCTTCCGATAGGGCGGTGAAGTTTACGATAGCAAGGGGAGACGAGACTTTTGACGTTTCTTATCAAAAGATCGATTTCCACTTCCCGTATTGCATTTACGTCAACGATCTGCCCGGCGTGCCCGAAGAATTCGGCTATATTCTTTTGCGCACCTTTGACAATTCCACCAACGTTTTGGCGGAGTACAAAGAAGCGGTAGCGTCTTTCAATAGAGACGGCAATCGCGCCTTGATCCTTGACCTTCGCGGCAATGGCGGGGGCAGTAGTACTGTCTTGCGTTATATCGCTTCCACTTTGATCGGCAACGACGCTAAAAATAGCGAAGCTTTGTTTGAGATCCACTACGCTAAGGAAAATAAGTCTAACTATATTATCTCCACGACGGTGGACGACAAGATCGATACTCCCGTCTACGTGCTGTGCAACGGCGGGACGGCGTCCGCATCCGAAGCGTTGATCGGTACGATGAAGGCGCACGGCACTTTGACGGCGCTCATCGGACAGAACACCGTCGGCAAGGGCGTCGCGCAAAACGGCTTCACCACCTATCAAGAGGGAGAAAACGGCATCATCGTCGATAAAGGGACAGATGAAGACGGAAACCAAGTGGATCTTGACCTTTATTTGTTGCAGGTCATCGTCGGCAAGTACTACATTTACGACCAAACCGCGGAATGCGGCAAATACTGCATCCACGGCAATCCCTTTACGCCGGATATCGTTGTGACGGGTGAAAACCCCGTGACGCCCGATTACGGCGAGGATCTTTATATAGAAAAGGCGATCGAACATTACGATCGAAACAAATAATCATAGGAGGACGATTATGAAAAAATTTTTAACCATGTTGCTTATCCTTGCTTTGACTGCGCTTGCGGCGTTCTCTTTTGTCGGGTGTTCAAACAAATCCGAGATCGAGTCGATCACGGTTGCGGTGCCGGACGGCGGTCCCGCCCTTGGTATGGCTTACTTAATGAAGAATTTTTCGGAGGAGATCGACGGTGTAAAAGTCACCTACAAGATCGTTGACGGCGCGACGGGCATCAGAGCTGCGGTTTCCGGCGGAGAGGCTGACGTTGCTATTATGCCGACCAATATGGCGGCTATCCTTTACAACGGCGGTTTGGATATCAAACTCGTCGGTACCAACAGCTACGGACTTTTGTACTTGCTTTCCGACGTTGCGACCAAAGATACTTTCACGCTTGAAAGCTTGAAAGGACAAGTTCTTCACACCGTCGGAATAGGCGGTACTCCCGAAGTTGTGTTGAAAAAGATCCTTGAAAGCGCTGATATCGC
>DMCI01000111.1:3167-3533 GCA_003445835.1 Clostridiales bacterium | reverse complement strand
CTCTGCAACCGCGTGGGCGGTATGATCCCCTCGCCGGAGCAGGTGCTTGACGCGATCGTCAAGGCGAGTAAGTAAGGAGGTAGAAGCATGATAGTTTACGATAAACCGCACGCACTTTTGGACGTGCCTCTCCATTATTGCCCCGGCTGCTTGCACGGCATCGTGCACAAGCTCGTGGCGGAAGTCATTGACGAACTCGGCATCGAGGGCAAGACCATCGGTATCGCGCCGGTCGGTTGCTCCGTTATGGCGTACGATTATTTCGCTTGCGATATGATCGAAGCGGCGCACGGCAGGGCTCCCGCAGTGGCTACCGGCGTAAAGAGGGCGGATCCCTCCAAGATCGTCTTCACCTATCAGGGCGAC
>DMCI01000111.1:0-3104 GCA_003445835.1 Clostridiales bacterium | reverse complement strand
GCGACCTCGCTTCCATCGGTATGGCGGAGACCGTCCACGCCGCGGCGAGGAATGAAAACATCACCATCATCTTTATCAATAACGCTATCTACGGTATGACGGGCGGACAAATGGCGCCTACCTCCCTTGTGGGGCAGGTCACCCAAACTTCTCCGTACGGCAGAGATCCCAAACTTTGCGGTTACCCCATCAAGGTTTGCGAGCTTTTGTCCGAGCTGGAAGGCGCGGAGTATTTGGAGCGCGTCACCGTCAACAGCATCCCGCACATCCGCGCGGCGAAGAAAGCCATCAAAAAGGCGTTTATGAACCAGATCGAAGGCAAAGGTTTCTCCCTTGTGGAAGTCGTTTCCTCTTGCCCGACCAACTGGGGTATGACGCCGCAAAACGCTCTTAAGTGGATCGAGGAGAAGATGCTTCCGCAGTATCCTCTCGGCGTCTACAAAGACAGAAGCAACGGGGAGGTAAAAAAGTAATGAGCACCAAGCAATTCCTCTTTTCCGGTTTTGGCGGACAGGGCATCCTTTTCGCCGGCAAGTTTATCGCTTACAAGGGTCTTATCGAGGATAAGCAGGTCAGTTGGCTCCCCTCTTACGGCCCTGAAATGCGCGGCGGTACGGCAAGCTGCAGCGTCATCGTTTCGGACGAGCCGGTCGGCTCCCCGATCGTGACGTACCCCGACATCCTCGTCGCGATGAACCTTCCTTCCTTGGATCGTTTTGAAAGCAAAGTCGCTCCGGGCGGGATGATCTTTATGGATTCCTCGCTCATCGAGCGCGACGTCGTCAGAAAGGACGTCAAAGTATTCCCCATCCCCGCGACCAAACTCGCAGGGGAAAACGGATTCCCCACCCTTGCCAATATGATCATCGTCGGCAAGATCTTGAAGGAACTGGGCGAATACCATGACGAAGGACTCAAAGCGGCTCTCGCGAAGGTTATCAGTGCGAAGCACGCGGATATGATGGAGGTCAACCGCAAGGCGATCGACCTCGGCGCAAGTTTATAAGGAGAAAGTATGGAAATCAAATTTGTTAAAAATCCGAATCCGAAGACCATGCCCCCGGAGGACACGCTCGGTTTCGGCAAGTATTTTACCGATCATATGCTTATGATGGACTACACGCCCGACAAAGGTTGGCACGATCTTCGTATCGTTCCGTTTGCCAATCTTTCGATCCACCCGGCTTGCACGGCGCTCCACTACGGTTCGGAGATCTTTGAAGGTCTTAAGGCATACCGTCGCGCCGACGGCGAAGTGCAACTTTTCCGTCCCATCGAAAACATCCGCAGGATGAACAACTCTGCGGAAAGGCTTTGTTTGCCCGAGATCCCCGAGGATCTTGCGATGTTTGCCTTGACCGAGTTCGTCAAGTGCGAAAAGGATTGGACTCCGCACAAGAAGGGCACGTCTTTGTACCTCCGTCCCTTTATGTTCGGTAACGACGAGTCCCTCGGCGTTCACTCGGTCAAGCACGCTACCTTCGTGATCATCGCTTCCCCCGTAGGCAGCTACTACAAAGAGGGCATTAATCCTGTCAAGATCATGATCGAGTCGGACGACGTTCGCGCGGTGCGCGGCGGTACCGGCTACGCCAAGTGCGGCGGCAACTACGCCGCTTCCAACCGCGCCGGCAAAAAGGCAGAGGACAAGGGCTACTCCCAAGTGCTTTGGCTTGACGGTGTGGAAAGAAAGTACATCGAAGAGGTCGGCGCTATGAACGTTATGTTCAAGATCGCCGGCAAGATCGTCACCCCCAAACTGACCGGTTCCATCCTTCCCGGTATCACGAGGAAGAGTTGTATCGAAGTTTTGAAAAAGGCAGGCTACACCGTGGAAGAGAGGCTTCTCTCCGTGGATGAGCTCGGCGAAGCTTTGAAGAACGGCACGCTTGAAGAAGCGTGGGGCTGCGGCACGGCTGCGGTGGTTTCCCCCATCGGCGAACTGTGCTACAAGGACGTCAAATACACGATTAACGGCGGCAAGATCGGCGCCGTGACCCAAAAACTGTACGACACTTTGACCGGCATCCAATGGGGTGAGATCAAAGACGAGTTCGGTTGGACGCAAGTAGTAAAATAATTTTTTGAGAGGATATAGGTATGGAAAAGATTTTTGTAGCGACGAAACTTTGCGAATATGAAAGTGATTTGTCCTTTAAGGAGAAGTTCGAGATCGCGAGGCTTCTTGAGAAGCTATGCGTGACTACGATCGAGTTCCCCTTGCTATCGGACGGCAAAGAAGACGCGCTACTGCTCCGTACCTGTGCTTCTTTTGTTAAAAAGAGCGTTTTGTCCGTTGCGGTAAACAGCCCGGAGACCATCGACGCGGCAGCTTCTGCCCTTCACGGAGCAAAGAACGTCGCGCTTCGCGTGGAAGCTTTTCTTTCTCCCGTGGGGATGGAGTACTTCCACCACAAAAAGGCACCCAAGATGCTGGAGTGGATCTCCGAAGTCGTTTCCGCGGCGAAGGAACGCGCCAAGAAGGTGGAATTTTGCGCGTTGGACGCCACCCGTGCCGAAGACGACTTTTTGAAAGCGGCTCTTGCCGCCGCCGTCGAAGCGGGCGCGACTTCGGTATCTCTTTCGGACGATGCCGGCGAAATGCTGCCGGATGAGTTCGCCGCCTTTGCGGAAAAATACGCCAAACTCTTTACGATCCCCGTGGGCGTGGCTTGCTCCGATAAGAGCGGCTTCGCTTTGTCTTCCGCGTTGCTTTCTGTCAAAAAGGGCATCAAAGCGGTGCGTACCGTGCTTTCGGGCGACGGCGTTCGCTTGGAAGACCTTGCGGAAAGCGTCAAAAACAGCGGAGCGCGCAACGGAATGAGCACCGACGTGACGTATACCGAACTGCACCGCGCAAGCAAGCAGATCGCGCAGATCCTTTCCGACGACGCAAAGAGTCCTCTTGCCACCGCTCCCGCCTTGGAGACCAAGATCAGCTTGGACGACAAGGACGACATCGAAGCGGTCAAGGACGCCACCGTCAAGATCGGTTATGATCTTTCGGATGAGGACGTCAACAAAGTTTATGCGGAATTCCTTCGCGTTGCGGCTAACAAGCGCGTGGGCGCAAAAGAGCTTGACGCCATCGTCGCTTCGGTCGC
>DMCI01000002.1 GCA_003445835.1 Clostridiales bacterium | reverse complement strand
AAGTCGGTGCCGAAGAAGTATCTTTCGTGCCCGAAGCGATGGATCAAGTCCGCCGCCTTGGCTTTGTCCAAAAACCACAGGGACGAAGAGGTGTCGAAGTACACGTTGGGGAGATCTTTCAAGCACTCCACCTTATCCCATACCGAGTAACCGCCGAAATGCGCGCCGATAAACGTTTGCTCGGGGTACTTTTCCGCCATCTTACGAAGGCGCTCCGGGGAGGAAAAGTCGTAGCGCTTATCCCCCATATGCAGCAAAACGGGAAGTTTGCCCGCGGTAACGCGGTAGATGTTTTCCGCATCGTCGATGTTGAACTTTTGGAAGTCGGGGTGCAGCTTGACACCCTTCATCCCGCGCGAAAGCGCAAGTTCCACTTCCTCCTCGATCGCTTCGTCCGTCATCTCGTTATGAAGGGTCATAAAGCCGATGAACTCCGGATGCGATTGCATTTCGCCGTAAATATATTCGTTGATGCTGCGCACTTGGTGCACGGTGGTGGCGGTGCTGTGTACGACGTACTTTTCCACGCCGATGCTCTCGCCCGCGCGGATCAGGGACGCCGCCGTCCCGTCCTCCGACATCTTGATATCGTAAAAGTTGCCGATGGCGGCGACCGCCTTTGCCGCGATCTTTTGCGGATAGATGTGGCAATGCGCGTCAATGATCTTATACTTTTTTTCCGTTGTCTCGTGCCCGTCGCCCTTCAAGATGATCATTCTTCTTCCTTTGCCCTCTTTTCATCCAAATACGTTGCCAAAAAGTCCGCCGTATGCGTCAAAACGGCAAGAGGATACTCCTGGAAAGCCACGCCGACGGTATAGCTTCCGCCGCGCACGCGATCGTCAAACCCGCCCATGTGCCAGTTGATCGCCATCGCTTCTTCACGCGTCAAGCGCATAAAGCCGCTGATGATATACACGGATTTTTCACCGTGCCCGTAGGGAAGCTTGTCCTCCACGCGGTAATACGGCACCTTTTCCCAAGCGCCGGTATCCTTGTTTTTGACGTTGCGGTAATCCACTTCGTAGTAGTTGATCTTGCAAACGTCGTGCAAAAGTCCGACTACCGCCACCGTTTCGGGCGAATAAAGTTCCTTCCAACCGTCGCCGTACTCCGCTTGCAACAGAGAGAGCAACCTTTTGTAGACGTTCAGACTATGCTCGCACAGTCCGCCCTCGAAGTCGCAATGGAACTTGGAGGAGGCAGGCGCGGTGAAAAAGTCCGACTTGTCGATCAAGTAGTCCAAAAGTTTGTCCGCCCCTTCGCGCTTGATCAACGCGCGATAAGTGGTGATGAATTCGTTGTCCTTTCTTTCGTGTTCCATTTAATTCCTCATATCGGACGCCGCAAAGCCCGCAAGCGGGAACAACGCGATGACCGGTGAAACTGCGTAGAAGATCTCGGGATAAATTTCCAAATTCCTGCCCGCATCCATCTTGGTAAGCACGACGCTTGCGCCGTAAAGCAACACGATGATGATCGTCGCGGCAAACAAGAGCCACGCGTTTGCGCCGCGGGAAGACTGCGCGTTGTGCACGCCCACCAACGTCAACAAAAGGGCAAGTCCCCAGATACCGTAGATCACGTAGTGCTCGATCTCGGTCGTGACGGAGAAGTCGGAAAGGATCCTGGGCAAAACGACGAGCGCCGCATACCCGACGAGGGCAAGGGCAAGATAGATCAAGGGAAGAATGGCGGTGCCGCCGCGGATCTCAAATTCGTCGCTGCCCCTGATGATGGAGCCGGCGAAGAAGATAGCGCCGATAAGCAGCAAGCCGAATACGCCGTATTGCACGTACTCGCCGTACGACAAGAGGATCTCGGCAAGTTTGGGGATATCAACGTACCCAAGCAACACGGTCTGCGCCGCGTACACGAGGTCCGCAAGCAAAACGAAGATAAAGGCGACTCTGCCGCGCTTGCCGGTGATCCCAAGGATGGAAATAACGGCGAGGAGCCCGACGAAGATGGTTTGGACGTACAAGGAGAAATTGTCTCCGCCAAAGGTCGGAAGCGCTTCCGAAACTTTCGTCATCAAGCTTTCGGAAATAAATCCGATGGTCAAAACTTTGTAGTACAGGAAGAAGAACGCTGCGGTAAGAACCGACAAAATGGTGATGATCAATGCCACGGGTTTTTTGTAAATTGCGTTTTCGTTCACGTTCGCTTCTTTGTCGGCAACTTTCTTTTCTTTTTTCGCCTTCTTCTCTTTTTTATCTTTTTTGTCAACGGGAGCCCCGGCGTTTACGACGGGAACAAAGTATCCTTTGCCCTGCTCACGCTTGTTGCCTTCCGAGAGACTGGCGGCAAACGCCATATCTTCTTCGGTGGGGACGTACTCGTTGCTTTCTTCCTCGGGTTGCTCCTCCGTGGGTTCTTCCAAGGGGATCTCCTCCGCAAGGGCTTCTTCAACGTCCTTTTCGGAAGGACGGTCTTCCTCGTTTTCGGGTTCGGCAGCGATCTCCGCGGGGATGTCGTCGACCGTTTCGACGGGAACTTCTTGCGTCGGGACGTCATCGGTCACTTCAACGGGAATTTCTTCTGCGGGATTTTCCTCTGCGGGGACGTCGATATCGGCGGCCTCAACGGGGATATCTTCCGTGGGGGCTTCTTCCGTGGAAGCGTCCTCTGCGGCAACTTCATCGGTGGGAAGCACGTCGTCTATCTCTGCCGCGTCTTCTTCCGCGACTTTGTCACTTTCGACGGGGATATCGATCTCTTCGGGTGCGGCGTCCTCTGCTTCTGCGGGAGCGGGGATATCCGCTTCCGCCGCTTCTTCGACGGGTTCGGCATCGCTCTCCGCAGGAATAACTTCATCCATTGCGGCAAGTTCTTCATCCGAGAGCCCGATCTCGTCAACGGGTTTCTCCGCTTGCTCTTCCTCTGCGGCGGGAACGTCAATATCGGCCTCTTCCGCGACGGAGTCCTCCGTCACCTCTTCGGGAATGGTCTCGTCCATTGCGGCGAGTTCCTCGTCCGAAAGACCGATCTCATCCACGGGAGCTTGCTCTTCTTGCGATTCTTCAGCGGAAACCTCTTCGGGAGAAACTTCCTCTGCGGGCGCTTCTGCGACGGGTTCGCTCGGGGCCTCGGCGACTTCTTCGGGAGCCGTTTCCGCCGCGGCGGCAGCTTCCTCCGCAAGCGCTTGCTCGCGCGCTTGAGCGGCGGCGATCCTGGCTTCTTCTTCCGCACGCACCTCTTCAACGGTCTTGCTGCTCTTTTTCAGCAAAGCGTTGCACAGAGGGCAACGGATCTCTGCTGCGTCCAAGTCCACGACGATGATTTCTTTGCACTGTGGGCACTTACCTCTTCCGGATCTCATGTTTCCTCCTCCCGCGCGAAAAGCGCACTTGCGCTAATTATATCTAAAATATACTATATGTACGCAGTAAATGGCAACTAAATTCCGCCAAAACGACGCGCAAATATCCGCAAAAATCGTGACGCAACGAAGACGACGATTTTAAAATTTTTGCATTTTGTCGCATTTATCCGAGCAAAACGAAAAAGTTTTTGTCAAACGACATATTCTTACCGCCTTTGTGCGATTGATTTCCCCGTCAAAAAGGGGTATAATGAAAAAGCTCGAAAAAGTAGACTCTTTTTCTATCAAAAGCGTCTTTTTCTCAAACAAAACGCGCACAACGATCCCGCCGCCCGACGGCACGATCGGCAAACCATTTTTAAGGAGGAGAATATATGATCAAGGACAATCTTAAGTACGCAGCGCTCTACAAGGGCGTCAACCCCGGCTTCCCCGCCGCTTTTGCCTTTTTGGAAGAGGCGATGACCACCCCCAAAGAAGTCGGCAGATACGAGCTCGGCGGCGGCGTGTTCGCCCTCGTTCAAAGCTACGACGGCAAGCCCGCGGATCAATGCAAGATCGAAGCGCACAAAAAGTACATCGACATCCAATGCGTCTTGAAAGGCAAGGAGTTGTTTGGCGTAGCCGACCTTTCCACCCAAACGATCTACGAAGACAAGTTTGAAGAAAAGGACGTTGCTTTCTACCACGGCGAAGTGGATCTTTTGACCTTGACGGACGGGGATTTCATCATCGTGTTCCCCGAGGACGCGCACAGACCGCAACAAGGAGACGGCTCGCATATCTCCAAGGTCGTCATCAAAGTTCCCGTATAATTTCGATTGAGAACGTTATCAACAACAAAAACGCCCGTTGCCATGCAACGAGCGTTTTTGTTTATCCGTTACGAAAAATCATTCCGCGGCTTTTTCCCCGCCCTTCTTTGCGTTTTTCTTTTTGAGGAGGAAGAACACGCCGACGGCGATGCCCGCCGCACCTACGACAGAGCCGATGACGATGCCCGCAATGGCGCCGCCGGTCAGGACGTACTCGACCACGTAGGTGGAGAAGTGCGTGGTTTCAAAACTGACGGTACCGTCGGCGAACACCGCTTTCATATCGGTCTTTTTGCCGTTGGCGTCCACGTAGTAGACGACCGCCTTTTTGCCGCCCGGGGCCTTGTTTTCAAACGTTGCGGTGACAAGAGCTTTGCCGCCCTCGAAACTTGCGCCGGAGAGGGAGATTTCAATGACGAGCGCCGCGCCCTTGAGGTCCTTATCGGTGATATCCTCCGCCTTGGTCTCGCTGTAAGAGATCTTGACGTCAGCGTTTTCCGCAAGCTTTTGCAGCGCCGCTTTATCAAAGGTGACGGCGGCTTTTTCGCCGATCTCGACTTTGAGCGTTGCCGCGGATGCGTCCGCCGAAGCGCTCAAGACGTTTTGGATCGCGTTTTTGATGCTGACGCCTTCTTCGCTCTTGGCGGCTTCGTCGTCGATCTTTTTGTTGGCTTCCACAACCTTTTCTCCGTTGTCGTCGGTCGTGACGGTCACGTTAGTCTTGACCGTATAGGTACCGTTCACGACGGTAATATCGTAATTATCTTTATCAACGCCGTTTACGTTGACGACGATCGGATAGGTGCCGACCACATTCTTATCCGCCGTAGTGGAAAGAGTATAAACTGCGTCTCCCGCCAAGATGCCCGTATCGGTTGCGGTCAAAGCAACGAGCGCTTCTCCATAGCCGCTTTCCTTATTTGCCGCCGTAACGGTGACGACTTTCTTTGCGATGGCAAACGCCTTGGAGTTTTGCGTCGGAATACTGTAATTGACGTTATTGAGCGCGACCACGGTAGCGACGTAATCGTTGCCGACGACGGACGCCTTGCCCTCCACTTCCGCAACGATGATCTCGTCGTAGACGGTACCGCCAACCGTGACGGAGGGCGCTTGCAAGGTCTTGTTGTACACCAACGTTTCATTCCCCCAAGTCAACGTGATTTCCTTAGCGTCAACGTTCAAAACGCCGGAGACGAAAGTGATATCGTAGTTGCCGTTGGATACGCCCTTCGGAGTGATCGCGTAGCCGCTGGCCTTAACCCCCCTATTGGCAGGGTCGGAAACGTCGTAGTCGCAATCAAAGGCGAGGGTGCCCGTGAGCTTCGCTTCGGAATCGTTGTAATTGCCGCCCACGAAGCCGTCGTAAGTGACGGTAAAGGCGGGAGCCGCGTCGCCGTAAGTGATCGTCTTGCTCTCCGCCGTGATGGTAAGCGCCTTCGGGCTGACGACCAATTTTGCATTCTCGTCAAAATCCACAGTCACGGCATAGTTCTCGTTGATCATGGTTTCGTAAACGTACAAGTAATACGTAGCAGCATAGCCGAA
>DMCI01000053.1 GCA_003445835.1 Clostridiales bacterium | reverse complement strand
TACTTCAAGGAGACGGGCATCTACGTACCCATCTGCTCGGACGGCGGTATCGTGCACGACTACCACGTGACCCTTGCTTTGGCAATGGGGGCGGACTTCGTGATGTTGGGCAGATACTTCTCCCGCTTTGACGAAAGCCCGACCAACTTGGTCAAGATCAACGGTACCTATATGAAGGAATACTGGGGCGAAGGCAGCGCTCGCGCGAGGAACTGGCAACGCTACGACCTCGGCGGCAAGGCGAGCTTGACCTTTGAAGAAGGCGTAGATAGCTACGTGCCTTACGCAGGTAAGCTTAAAGACGGCGTTGCGATGACCACCGCAAAGGTCAAGAGCACGATGTGCAACTGCGGCGCGCTTACCATTCCGGAGTTGCAGGAGAAGGCGAATTTGACGCTCGTTTCGTCGACGTCGATCGTTGAGGGCGGCGCCCACGACGTTGTTCGTAAACAGTAAGAGCGGATAAGACGGCATATACACCGACTGTGTTTTTGAAGGCGCCAATACCGTTTATATCAGCAGAGGACGACATTCTCAAAACGGGGAAGAGATCCCGGCGTATTGTTTCGATAACTGTGAGTTTTACGCCTACGGTCCGCACGATGCAACCAGCCAAACGGATTGTTACGGATGCGTTGTCCTTTTGGATAATTACGCCAATCACGGAATCTATCCCAAATTTACCTCGTCGTATTTATACAGCGCGCACGGCAATATCGTCCAAATCAACTACAACGCCGTTAACGTACACTTTTTGATCGACGACGCGTCTGTCATAGAACATCCCGAAGGTAACTTTTACGCCTTAACGCCTCGTTATCAACGATGAAAGTTCATCCCCATAAAAAATCCTTGCCTTTTGCGCGCGTAATGTATATAATTTTTTATAGACATTAAACGGGGAGGTGTTCGATCTATGGTAAAACTTGAGTTTTACAGGGTTTTCTACATCGTTGCGAAAACGGGTAATTTGTCAAAAGCATCCAAAGAACTTTATATTTCGCAGCCCGCGGTCTCTTACGGTATCAAGCAACTTGAGGAACAGCTTGGCGGCAGGCTCTTCGTCCGTACGGCGAAGGGGATGGAACTGACGCCCGAAGGGAAGATGATCTACGAGTACGTTTCCCGCGCCTACGACGAACTCACCGCGGCGGAAAACAAGTTTTCCCAAATGCGCGGGCTTGAAGAAGGCACCGTGCATATCGGCGCCTCCGATACCATCAGCAAGTATTTCATCCTTCCTCGCATTGAGGCGTTTAAGAAAAAGTATCCCAAGATCAACATCAAGATCACCAATCGCACGACGGACGAGATTATGAATCTTTTGAAAACGGGCAAAGTGGACCTCGGCTTCATCAATCGCGTGGACGAAACCTCTTACCCCGGCATCCGTCTGACTGCTTGCGCGGATATCGGCGAGTGCTTCGTCGCAAATGCGGAGATGGCTTCTCGCTTTGATCACCCGCTTTCGGTGGGGGAACTGACCTCGCTTCCCTTGATCCTTTTGGAAGAGGGCTCCAGCACCCGTCGCGCCGTGGAGCGAGCCATCGAAAACCTCGGCGGCAAGTTGACGCCCGCTTTTGAACTGTGTAGCGTCGATCTCGTGGCGGAATGCGCCAAGGCGGGGCTCGGCGTCGGTTGCGTCACCAAAGAGTATATCAGTAAAGAACTCGCCTCGGGCGAGCTCAACGTCGTCCCGCTTTCCTTCCCGTTGCCGCGCCGCACCATCGCGATGGCGACTTTGGATGGGATGCCGCCCTCCTTCGCAACGGCAAAATTGCAGGAATATTTTGATCAAACCACGCTTGACGGCGTGAAAAAATAAAAGGAAGTTCGGTTATGGATTCTATTACTTTGCGCAAACTTTATCTTGACTTTTTTAAGGACAGGGGCCACGCCGTGATCCAAGGCGCCTCCTTGATCCCGGAAAACGATCCCACCGTGCTCTTCACAACGGCAGGAATGCATCCCCTCGTACCCTACCTCTCGGGTGAAAAGCATCCGCAGGGCACTCGCCTTACCGACGTGCAGAAGTGTGTCAGAACGGGCGATATCGACGAGGTCGGCGACGCCACGCACTGCACCTTCTTTGAGATGCTGGGCAACTGGTCGCTCGGCGACTACTTCAAAAAGGAAGCGATCTCTTGGAGCTACGAGTTTTTGACGAGCGTTTTGAAGATCGACAAAAACCGCTTGGCTGTCTCGGTCTTTGCAGGTGATGAAACCGCGCCCCGCGACGAGGAAGCGGCTGCCATTTGGCAGAGTTGCGGCATCCCCGCGGATAGGATCTTCTTCCTCCCCAAGAAGAACAACTGGTGGGGCCCCGCAGGACAGACCGGTCCGTGCGGTACCGATACCGAGATGTTTATCGATACCGGCAAACCCAAGTGTTCTGAAGAGTGTTCTCCCGCTTGCGATTGCGGCAAGTATATCGAGATTTGGAACGACGTCTTTATGCAGTACAACAAGCAGGCGGACGGCAGCTTTGCCCCCCTCAAGCAAAAGAACGTTGATACCGGTATGGGCTTGGAGCGTACGCTTTGCATCTTAAACGGGTACAAGTCCGTTTACGAAACCGACCTCTTCCAAAAGGCGATCGCCAAATTGGAAGAACTGTCGGGCAAGAAGTACGGCGAAAGCGAGGAAGTCACCAAGGCGATGCGTATCATTGCGGATCACATCCGCACTTCCACGATGCTTCTCGGCGACCAAAAGGGCGTCACGCCGTCCAACGTGGACCAAGGGTACGTGCTTCGTCGTTTGATCCGTCGCGCCGTGCGCTTCGGCAGAGTGATCGACCTCAAGGAAGGCGCTCTCAGCGAGATCGCAAAGGTGTATATCGAGCAATATAAGGACATCTATCCCGAGATCGGCGACAATGCGGAAAAGATCGTTACCGAACTTGAAAAGGAAGTTGCGCGTTTCTCCTCCGTCCTGCAACAGGGCTTGAAGGAGTTTGAAAAAGTCATCAGCTACCTTCCCGTCAAGCGTCTTTCGGGCAAGACGGCGTTTAAGCTGTACGATACTTACGGCTTCCCCATCGAAATGACGGTGGAACTTGCTAAAGAGATCGGCTACGAAGTGGACGTGGAAGGCTACCGCAAGGCGTTTGAAGAGCATCAGCAAAAGTCCCACGCCGGCGCGGAACAGCGCTTCAAGGGCGGCTTGCAGGACAACACCGTCGAGGTGACCCGTCTTCACACCGCTACGCACCTTATGAACGCCGCGTTGCGTACATTAGTAGATGAGAACATTCGTCAAAAGGGCAGCAACATCACGGCGGAGCGCTTACGCTTTGACTTCAACCTTGATCGCCCGCTGACCGAAGAGGAGATCAAAAAGATCGAAAAGTACGTCAACGACGCCATCGCCGCAAAAGCGGACGTCATTTGTACCGAGATGACGGTTGCGGAAGCAAAGGCAATGGGCGCCATCGGCGTGTTTGACAGCAAGTACGGCGAAAAGGTAAAAGTTTATCAAATCGGCAATTTCAGCACGGAGATCTGCGGCGGCCCGCACGCCAAGAACACCGGGGAACTCGGTAAGTTCCGCATCGTGAAGGAGCAAAGCTCCTCCGCCGGCGTCAGAAGGATCAAAGCCGTGTTGGAATAAAGGAAAGAAAAATGTGCTTTGTAAGTAAAAGAACAAGAGAGGACATCTTAAACGTCCTTGACAAAGACCCCGCGGCAAGAAGCTTTTGGGAAGTGTACTTCACCTATTCCGGCGTGATCGCTCTTCGCATGTATCGCCGCGCGCATTGGTGGTACCTGCACGGCTTCAAATTCATCGCAAGAGTGATCTCTCAGCGCGCGAAGAAAAAGACGGGCATCGAGATCCATCCCGCCGCTAAGATCGGCAGAAGGCTGTTTATCGACCACGGCGTTGGCGTCGTGATCGGCGAGACCACCGAGATCGGCGACGACGTCGTTTTGTATCAGGGCGTCACCCTCGGCGGCAGCGGCAAGGATAAGGGCAAGCGTCACCCCACCATTCAAGATAGGGTGATGGTTTCTTCCGGCGCAAAGGTCTTGGGACCGTTCACCGTCGGGCACGATAGCAAGATCGGTTCCAACAGCGTGGTTTTGAAGGAAGTTCCGCCTCATTCCACCGTGGTCGGCGTACCGGGCAGGGTGGTCAAGCAGGGCGACGTCCGTATTGCGGATATGGATCAGATCAAGCTCCCCGACCCCATCTTGGCGGAGTTCAGACGTTTGAACCGCCGCATTGAGGAACTGGAAAACAAACTCGGCATCACCGCCCCCGTCGACGACGAGGAAGTCAGCGATATCAGTATCGACATCGCCAAGGCGGAAAAAGGCGAGAAGGACAACGGAGAAGTATGAAAGTTTACAACACCTTAGATCGCGAAAAAGAAGAATTTACACCTATTCAAGGCAACCTTGTCAGGATGTATTCCTGCGGGCCCACCGTCTACAGCTATGCCCACATCGGCAATATGCGCACCTATATCTTTATGGACTTGCTTCGCAGGTCGCTCCGTTTTTGCGGTTTTAAGGTCAAGGGCGTGATGAACATCACCGACGTCGGTCACCTTTTATCCGACGGTGATGAGGGCGAAGACAAGATGCAAAAGGCGGCAAGGAAGGAGGGCAAAACTCCTTGGGAAATAGCCGCTTTCTATACCGACGCCTTTTTTAAGGACATCGACGCATTGAACGTCGGTCGTCCCGAGATCATTGCAAAAGCCACCGACCACATCCCCGAGATGATCGAGTTCGTTAAAGGGCTTTTGGAAAAAGGTTACGCCTACGAGATCTCGGACGGCATCTACTTTGATATCGGCAAATTCCCCGGCTACGGCAAGCTCAGCGGTCAGACGGTGGATGAAAAGGAAGCGGGCGCTCGTATTGAGGAAAACAGCGAAAAACGCCATCCCGCCGACTTCGCTCTTTGGAAAAAGGCGGATAAGAACCATATTATGCAATGGGAGAGCCCGTGGGGAATGGGTTTCCCCGGTTGGCACATCGAGTGCAGCGCGATGAGCAAAAAATATCTTGGCGAAGTGTTTGATCTGCACACCGGCGGCATTGACGCCGTGCCCGTGCATCACGAAAACGAGATTGCTCAAAACGAAGCTCTTGCGGGCAAAAAGACGGTCAACTACTGGATGCACGGCGAGTTTATGATGGTGGACGGCGGCAAAATGAGCAAGAGCCTCGGCAATGTCTACACCGTCAGTGACCTTGAGAAAAAGGGCTATTTGCCCCTTGACTTCCGTTACTTCTGCTTGAACGCGCATTACAGGAAGAAGCTCAACTTCACCTTTGAAGGGATGGACGCCGCGCACGTTTCGTACGAGCGTTTGCGCAACGCCCTCTACGCGCATAAGATGAGCCAAACTGCCACCGATCCCGCCGTCATTGAGGAACTTATGAAAAAGTTCAAAGGCGCCGTGGAAGACGATATGAACATCCCGTACGCTTTGGGCGTGTTGTGGGACGCCGTTAAACTTCCTAAAAGCAAAGACGTCTACAAACTTGCCTTGGAGTTTGATAAGGTTTTGGGCTTGTCTCTCGACAAGGTCACCGCTCCCGCACCCGAAAAGATCGACGTACCTGCGGATATTGCCGCGCTTGCGGAAGCCCGCCTTGCCGCTAAGAAGGAGAAAAACTGGGCGGAAGCCGACCGTCTCCGCGCGGAGATTGCCGCAAAAGGGTACGCCATTAAAGATACCAAGGACGGCTACGAAATCGAGCGCAAATAACGGCGCATCTGCTTTGTTACTGTCATCAAAAACGCGCAGTTACGTACAATGAGTACGCGCCTGCGCGTTTTTTCGTCGAGCCTTGCATCTGCAACCCTTCTTTGCGCTCTTTTTGTCCTATTGCATTTCAATTCTTGGGGAAAAGCAAGACGGATAAATTATTCTTTTAACTCTTTTTCTATCCACGCCATCAAAAGATTGACGATCTTTTGTTGCTCTTCGGGGGAGAGGGGGACGCCTTTCGGGACGCGGTACCATTTTGATAAACATCCGCGGCAACAGCAGGCGCAGGCGT
>DMCI01000123.1 GCA_003445835.1 Clostridiales bacterium | reverse complement strand
GCCTTGACCAGTTTTGCCAAACGACGGGCGATCTCGGTCTTACCAACGCCGGTGGGACCTTTCATAATGATGTTTTTGGGAGTGATCTCCTCTCTGGTTTGATCATCCAAGCGACTGCGACGATAGCGATTGCGCAACGCGACTGCCACGCTCTTTTTCGCCTCCGCCTGTCCGATGATGTATTTATCGAGTTCTGCGACGATCTCGCGCGGGGTAAACAGTTCCATCACAGCACCTCCACGGTCAAGTTGTCGTTGGTGAAAACGCAAAGTTCTGACGCGATCTTCATTGCGCGTCTGGCGATCTCCTCCGCGCCGATGCCGGGGATATCGTAAAGAGCGCGAGCCGCCGCCAATGCGTAATTGCCGCCGCTGCCGATGGCGCACACGCCGGAATCGGGGTCGATGACTTCACCCGTGCCGGACAAGACCAACAAATTGTCCTTATCCGCCGCGATCAACATCGCTTGCAGTTGACGCGGCATCTTGTCGTTGCGCCACAACTCGGCAAGTTCCACCGCGCTGCGCATCAAATTGCCGCTGAACTTTTGAAGCATTTTTTCAAATTTTTCACTGAGTGAGAATGCGTCGGAAACGCTTCCCGCAAAACCGACGACGACTTTGCCGCCGTAGATTCGCTTGACTTTTACCGCATTGGCTTTGAAGACCACGCTCTCACCCATCGTGACCTGTCCGTCGCCGGCGATCACAGTGACGCCGTCCTTTTTGACGGCGCAGATCGTTGTGCCTTTAAACTCCATATTCTACTCCTTTAACGCACGCTCGTATTCGGCGGCGTAAATTTCCATATTTTTGACGGCGCGCTCCGCATAAGCGGCTTTGCGCGCAAGTTTATCTTTGATCTTTTTCTCCGGCGGGGGCAGGATGCCGAAGTTTGCGTTCATCGGTTGAAAGTCGCGGTTTTCCGTGGAAACGTAAGCGGTCAAAGCCCCCATGATGGTGGTTTCGGGCATCGCGGGGAAATCCTTCCCTTTGAGTCTTGCCGCCATCGAAAGCCCTGCGATCATACCGCTCATCGCGCTTTCCATATACCCTTCCACGCCCGACAGTTGCCCCGCAACGTAAAGGTTTTTGCGCCCTTTCACGCGGAACTCACGGTCAATGACCTTGGGCGCGTTGATGAAGGTGTTGCGATGCATCACGCCGTAACGCACGAACTCCGCGTCCTTTAAGGCGGGGATCAACCCAAACACTCTTTTTTGCTCCGGGAAGATGAGCCCCGTTTGGAAGCCGACCAAATTGTACAGGTCGCCCGAAACGTTCTCCTTCCTGAGTTGCAGGACGGCGTAATACTTTTCACCCGTCACGGGGTGACGAAGTCCCACCGGACGCAAGGGGCCGAAGCGCAAGCTGTCCACGCCGCTTTCCGCAATGACTTCGACGGGCATACACCCCTCGAAATAGTTGCCTGCAACTTCTTGGCGTGCGCGTTCCGCGTGTGTAAGCGCGTCGTAAAACGCGAGGTACTGCTCCTTGTTCATCGGCGCGTTTAAGTAATCCACGTCCTCGCTTTTGTAGCGAGAAGCGAAAAACGCTTTGTCGTAGTCGATGCTTTCCGCCGTCACGATGGGCGCCGCCGCGTCGAAGAAGTTTAAGTACTCCTCCCCCGTCAAGCGTTTGATGGCGTCCGCCATCGCGGGGCTGGTCAAAGGGCCCGTTGCGACGATTTGCGGAAGGTCTTCCTCGATGGTTTCGACCTCTTCCCTCACGAGGGAAAAACCTTTGAAGGACGAGAGGATGCGCTCCACTTCCTTTGAAAAGATCTCCCGTTCGACGCCGAGGGCGCCGCCGCAAGGAACGCGGGCTTGTTCCGCCGCTTGAAGCACCACGCTGCCGAAGCACTTCATTTCCGCTTTCAAAGTACCGCTTGCGGTGTTGATAAGCTCGCTTTTCAAGCTGTTGGAACAAACCAATTCCGCCAAACTGCCCGTTTTGTGCGCGGGGGTGTTTTTGAGGGGACGCATCTCGTACATTTCCACCTCAAAGCCACGCGTCAGCAAGGCGTAAGCGGCTTCCGCGCCGGCAAGACCGCCGCCGATCACCTTTACTTTCATTTTTCCTCTTCGTACTTGCAAGAGGTGCAAACGTACTTGGTCGTTCCCTTGCTCTTTTTGATGATCATCGTGCTTTTGCACTTGGGGCACAAATACGGTGCGGGCGGATCCCAACTTGCAAACTTACAAGACGGATAACCGCTGCAACCGTAAAAGAGTTTGCCCGATTTGCTGTGCTTTTTCAAGACGTCCTTGCCGCAGATGGGGCAAGTGCCCGCCTTTTCCGCATTGGCGGACAGAATGTTTTTGCAGGTGGGGTAATTGGGACAAGCGAGGAACTTGCCGTATCTGCCCTCCTTGACCACCATCATCGCACCGCATTTTTCACAGCGGACGTCGGAAACTTCCTCTTCCTTTTTGGGCTGTACCGAGCCGTCGTGGAAGGCGTTTTTGACCTCGTTGATAAACCCGGGATAAAATTCCTCTATCAGATCCTGCCACTTGCGCCCTTCTTCGACGTCGTCCAGTTCCTTTTCCATCTTAGCGGTGAACTTGAGATCCATAATATCGGGGAAATACTTGACGATGGCGTCGCAAACGGTCTCCCCCAGTTCGGTCGCTTTGAGGTTTTTGCCTTCCTTTTCGGTATAAGCGCGCTTGGCGATGACGCTGATGATGGAAGCGTAGGTGGACGGGCGTCCGATGCCGTTTTCTTCCATCGCTTTGATCAAAGAACTCTCGGTATAACGTTGCGGCGGCTTGGTGAACTTTTGCTCGTACTTGAGTTCCTTAAAATCCAAAACGTCGCCTTCGTTCAAAGAGGGAAGCAAGGTGGATTCCTCCCCGTCGTCCTCGTTGCCGTGACTGCGGAAATCCGCGTATGCGGCGGTAAAACCGGCAAATTTGAGCGTCCTGCCCTGCACCTTGAATCCGAACTTGTGGCTGTCGCCCACGGCGTTAAGATGCACTTTGAGCGTATCGTACTGCGCCGGCGCCATTTGGCTGGCGACGAAACGATCGTAAATGAGTTTGTAGACCAAATAGTGATTACGCGAAAGCTTGGTCTTCAAAGACTCGGGATCCTTTTCAAGCGAGATGGGACGGATGGCTTCGTGCGCGTCCTGCGCCTGCGCCTTGACCGCAAATTTGTTGGGGAACTTGGGATAGAACTCCGCGCCGTACTTATCCACGATGTGGCGCTTTGCCGCCCAAACGGCGTCGTCCGCAACGCGCACCGAGTCGGTACGAATATAGGTGACGAGCGCAACGTGACCTTCCCCTTCGATCTCAAAGCCTTCGTAAAGTTGCTGAGCGATCTGCATGACCTGCGGCGCGCTCATCGAAAACTTGGTGGTGGCGTCCTGTTGCAAGGTACTGGTGGTAAAAGGCGGCATCGGCATAACCTTTTGCACGCTTCTTTTGACTTCGTCCACGATATACGGTTTGCCGTCGATCTGGGTAAGAAGTTTATCGAGCGCCGCCTTGTTGGGGATCTTGAACTTTTTGCCGTCTACGTCCGCAAACAACGCCTTAAAAGGATGCTTGCCTTTGAAAAGGGCGTGAAGCGTCCAATATTCTTCCGGCTTAAAAGCGCGGATCTCGCGTTCCCTATCCACGACCATACGAAGCGCCGCGGACTGCACGCGCCCTGCCGAAAGCCCCTTTTTGATCTTGCGGGAAATAACGGGCGAGATCTTATAGCCCACGATACGATCCAAAACGCGACGCGCCTGCTGAGCGTCCACCAAATTGCGATTGATCTTGCGCGGTTTGGTAAGAGCGTTCAAGACGGCTTTTTTGGAGATCTCGTTAAATTCGATACGGATCTCGTCGTCGGGAAGAGAAAGCACGTTTTGCAGGTGCCAACTGATCGCTTCGCCTTCACGGTCCGGGTCGGTCGCAAGAAAGACTTGTTGACTGTTTTTGACCGTGGACTTCAAGTTTGCGATCACGCGTTGTTTGTCGTCCGAGATCACGTACTCGGGCTCGAAGTGGTTTTCCACGTCGATACCAAGACGCTTTTCGGGAAGATCGCAAACGTGCCCGCCCGAAGCGAGAACGCGATACCCCTGCCCGAGGTACTTGCCGATGGTCTTTGCCTTAGATGGTGATTCTACGATTACTAACTTCATTGTTGCTCCGTTTTAGCGTTGCCGCTTTTATATACCGTAATAATTGCCGGGGTACTTTTTGATGACGCCCAAAACCTCAAGTTTGGTAAGCGTCGCCATCAGATCCCCCATCGAGAGCCCCGTGATCTCAAGCAGCTGCTCGAAATGTTTGTCTTCGTCCTGCAAGGCGGAATAGATCAGCACTTCTTCCGTCGTGAGTTGATGCGGATCGGGCTCCGTCTTCTCCGCATTCTTTCCGTAAAAGGACAAAACGTCGGAAGGATCGGTCGCGATCATACATTGCGGATTGTGCAACATTTCGTTTGCCCCTTTGCTGGCGTTGCTGAAGATGTTGCCGGGGACGATAAACACGTCCTTCCCTTGCTCCAACGCGTCGGTCACGGTGATCAAGGTGCCGCTCTTCGCCCCCGCTTCGGTGACGAGGATGCCTTTGGAAAGCGCGCTGATCACGCGGTTCCTGATCGGAAAGTGGAAGGCAAGCGGCTCCGAACCCGGAAAGAACTCCGAGACGAGCAAGCCATTTTCCGCAATGCGATCGTATAGCTCCTTGTTTTCTGCCGGGTAGACCTTGTCCACGCCGCACCCAAGGACGGCGATGGTCTTGCCGTCGTTATCCAAAGCGGTGCGATGGGCGATTGCGTCCACACCGCGCGCCAATCCGCTGACGACGGTGAAGCCCCCGCCAACCAATTCTTTTGCAAAAAGCTCGGTCACGTCCCTACCGTAGCGCGTAGGCGCTCTGGTCCCGACGACGGCGACGTTTTCCCCTGTGAGGAGCGAGACGTCTCCGCGACAAAACAGCACGAGGGGCGCGTCTTCCAAAACCGAAAGGCTTTGAGGATAGCCCTTTCCCCCTTGAAACAGGGCTACCGCGTTTATGCTTTCCAAATAACGAAGGAACCTATCTTCGTCAAAGCTTTCCGCCAAGTCCGATATCTTGTCAAAGAGGTCGGCGCCGATCGCCGTAAGTCCTTCCGCAAAGCGTGCGGGAGCGGAAAACAACTCGGCGGGATGCTCGGTAAGAGACAAGATAGCTTCTCTTTGGCGCTGTCCGATGCTTTCAACGGAAAGCAACTTCAAGACGGCGATTTGGTCCTTCGTATATTTCATATCAACTGAAATACTTCCTATCCAACGAACGATACTGGATCGCTTCGGCGACGTGCGCGGTCTCGATATCCGTCTTACCCTCAAGATCGGCGATGGTACGCGCAACCTTCAAGATACGGAAGCTTGCCCTTGCGGAAAGCGCCAACTTACGAAACGCCGTTTCCATCATCTCTTCCGCCTCGGCGGGGATCTTGCAGTATTGCTTGATCAAGCGATTGTTCATATCGGAGTTTGTGAAGATCGGCTTCTTTTGAAACCTCGCGCGCTGGATATCGCGGGCGCGCATCACGCGCTCTTTGACGACGGCGCTGGTCTCCTCCTCCGCGTTGGAACGAAGGTCGGCAAACTCAACGGAATCCACTTCCACCTGAATGTCGATCCTATCAAGAAGCGGGCCGGACAAACGGTTGAGGTAACGACGGATCGCCTGCGGCGTACAAGTGCAGATCTGCTTTTTGGAACCGTAGTTGCCGCACGGACAAGGGTTCATACTGCCGATCAACATAAAGTTTGCCGGATATTTGACGGTCTGTTGTACGCGGGTGACGGTGATCTCCCCGTCTTCCAACGGCTGACGAAGCGTTTCAAGCGCTTGGCGCTTGTACTCCGGCACTTCGTCCAGGAAAAGCACGCCGGCGTTGGCAAGCGAAACTTCGCCCGGTTTTGCCTTGTGACCGCCGCCCACCAAAGCGGGAATAGTGGCGGTATGGTGCGGCGTACGGAAGGGACGCTGCGTAACGATGCCCTTCTTTTCATCCAAAAGCCCCGCGATGCTGTACACCTTTGTGACTTCGATGGCTTCTTCAAACGTCAAGTCGGGCATAATGCCTACGACGCACTTGGCAAGCATACTTTTGCCCGCGCCGGGAGGCCCGATCAAAAGAATGTTGTGCCCACCCGCGACGGCGATCTCCATCGCGCGTTTTGCGGTGCGTTGCCCTTTTACGTCCGAGAAGTCAAGGTCGTAGCGGTCTTCCTTCATCGCTTCCGCAAAGGTGCGATGTTTGACCGGCTCGATCTCGGCTTCCCCACTCAAAAACTCACAAACGTCTTTGAGGGTATGAGCGCAGTAGGCTTCGATGCCTTCGATGTAGCTTGCTTCCGCGGCGTTTTCCGTCGGAATGATAAACTTTTTATAGCCCTGCTGAAGCCCCGAGATCAAGATGGCGATCAAGCCGTTGATCGGACGAAGTACGCCGTCAAGCGAAAGCTCCCCGAGGATCACGTAATCTTTGTACGTGGAGGAAAACACCTGCCCCGACGCGACCAGAACGCCCACCGCGATGGGAAGATCAAACAAGGAACCTTCCTTTTTGGTATCTGCGGGCGCGAGGTTGACGATCACGCGCTTGACCGGGAAATGGTACCCGCTGTTTTTGATGGAAGAGGTCACCCTCTCCGCCGATTCCTTAATGGCGGTATCGGGGAGCCCGATGATCTCCACTTTGGGAAGACCGGCGTTGATATCGATCTCGATATCGACTTTGTAGCCGATCAGCCCATCCAAAGAAAAACTATTGACCTTTGACAGCATCGTTATCCTCCGTTTGCTCCTTCTTCTTAAACCAAGACGGAACGGTCTCGGTAAAGAAATCGGCCACTTTGATCGCCGAGGTCTTGATCACAGACCAAGCGTACTTGAAATAGTTGCCTTCCACGATCACGACGCCTTTGACGTCTTCTTTGACGCAGATCGAATAGACGATGTAGCCGAAGTATCCAAGCAAGAGGAGATTTGCGACGGAGAAGATGATCAAGACGGGATCGCCCGCGGTCATCAAGACGGGAGAGCTGTTTTCCCCTGCGCCGAAGTAACCGCCGATCATCATTGCGTACGACGTGTTGATAAGAGTGGTCAAGCTGAGCCCGCCGAAGAGTTTAAGCACCCTGCGGTCGCCCGTGATCATACCGTATGCCAAAAGCAAGACGAGCGCGGGATAGATCAAGAGGGTATCCACCGCGGAAGTCATCACGAAGGTGAAGACGAAGGTGAACGCGGCAAGAAGAAGGAGATCCAACCTGCTTCTGGACTTAAAGAAGGCAAGGATGGTGGCGACGATCATCAAACCGACGAAAATACCGTTGAACACGTAAGAAGCAACGTTTGCGTTGGCGGCGCCCAAACCGAAGAGCCCGTAAACGGAGAATGCGTTCTCGGTAAAGCCGGCATGCGCAAGGAAGGCTTGGCAATACCTGGAAACGACGATAAACGGATGCCCCGCCGTGAAGTGCGACAAAATGAAGGGGATGGAGATCAGATACATCACGATGATGGAAGAAGTCAAGGTGATGGAGATGCCCATCTTGTAGTCGTCAGATTTAAAGAACACGTAAACGAGGTACGCAAGGAACAGCGGCGCCAACAAAAGTACTTCCGTCGAGAACAACAGCGCGACAGAGAAGTAAATGATGCTTGCGACGTACTTCCTATCCAAGATCGCCGTCAAGGAGAGCAAGAGGAACAACGCGCCGATAGAGGAATACGCGCCCCACCCTGCGGAGAGGAAGAAGAAAGTCGGAACGATGGCGTACGCCCCCGCAAAAATGGCGGAGATGTACTGGTTGTACTTGCGGTTGGCAAGATAGTAGATCAAAAACACGACGACGAGGTCGGCAAGGACTGCGGGGATCTTGAGGAAGATGGCAAAGCCCATGCTGCCCATCGTAAGTTTCAACGGAGAAGCCAACGCACCGAGCATCCACAAGACGTACAGCGAGCCGATAGGCGTCAGCACTTTGGTGTTGAAGTAATACTTTGCCGCGCCGAGATCCACGAGGTTGGTGGCGGTGCTGACGTACCCGTCGATGGAGCTGCCGCCGTAGACGAAGTTGATGAGGATCAGACGCACCGCAAACGCGACGAGTTCGCAAACGATCAAGATAAAGGCGGAACTCTTAAAGAAAGAAACGGGCTTGTTTTGCGATTCAACGGTGAGGAAGGCGCCCTTCCTGCCCATCATCGTACGGAACACCGCGTAACCTGCAAACAGCACCAAAGCGCCAAGCACGACGGTAAGGATCATAAAGAGCTTGCCGTCCTTGTTGGTGTTGTAGCCGGAGCTGAAAGTGGCTACGTCGTCCGACCCGGGAAGATCGGTAACGAGCGTGCCCTCGGGCGCGGTCTTGACTTTGACCAAGGAAACGGAGTCGAAATCGGCGGTACCGCTCGTCTTATAGGCTTCCGTACCTACGCCGAAGCAAAGGAGGACGGAGGTGCGATCACCGCTGTTGAAATACGTGCCGATGGTCTTCCAGCCGTTGGTTTTGGCCTTTTCCACCGCGTTGACGCGAGCGTAATCGGTACCGACGGCAACGAATGCGCCGCCCAAAGCGGAATCGTTGGACGAAAGCGCCGTGGTGATGCGCACTTTTGCGGAAAGGTAGTAGATCGAATTCTTTTCGACGGAAACCTTTTGCGTATAGCCGGTATAGTCGTTTGCCTTAATGGTAAGATAATACTTGCCGACGATCTCCGCATAGTCGGAAGAACCGATCGTCGAATTCAGCGTGGGCGCCGTGGTGTCGTCCGTAGAGGCGACGAGCGTCCAACCGTTTTTGGTATTCTCTTCAAAAGTACCGTTGGAAACGATCTCCTCCCCGAAATCGGAAGAGAACGTGGTCTTACACGCCGTAAAACACAGCGCAACCAAAAGCAAACATGCGATAACCAAAACAAACTTTTTCATGCTATTACCTCGCATAGTTAGTCAATCTTATTCTAAATACTTTATAGGGTAATAATCAAGCGTTTGGACAAATTTTATATTAAAATAATTTAGTATAGTATCTTTCTAACCCGCGCACGCCCGCTTCAATAATAGCGAGCGAACGCGCAAACGCGTCGGAAAGTGAAATCGCTATGATATCGATCGGATCAAAAGTTTGAAAAAAAATTTTATGTGATGACGTTACGAAAAGAAGATGGCAATTGCC
>DMCI01000085.1 GCA_003445835.1 Clostridiales bacterium | reverse complement strand
ACTTTGGCGCTGCCCGTTTTGTAGTCGACCGCCGCCGCGTAAAGACCATCGTCCTCTTTGAGGATATCCACGCGGTCGATCTGCCCGTTCAAAGACACGCCCTCGATCTTGACCGTGCCGAGAGGCGGAAGAGAGTTTGCGTTTCTCTCGCAAGTTTCGGGAAAGTGTTTTTCAAAAAAGGTCGGTTTGAAAGAAGAGTTTACGATTTGGTTTTTGACCGTTACGGCGATCTCCGACGCGCGACGCACCTCGCGGGCGATGACCCTATCCCCGAGTTGTCGCTTGATGGGCTCGTATTTGGGGTCGGCGAGGATGCTTTCCGCCAAGCGTTTTGCTCTTGCGCGCGCGTCCTCGTCCGAAATGTCGAAGTTGCCCTTCAACTCCTCCGCAAAACGTTGCATACACTCGTGCACGACGATACCGCTGTCCCTGAGATCAAAGGACACGCCGCGTTTTTCCTTGGCGCCCAGTCCGTATCTTACGAAATGCAGGAAAGGACACTTAAAGTAGCTTTCCAATTCCGACACGCTGGTCGAGTTCTTTTTGAAAAAGAGGTTTTTGGCGGCGATATACTCGACTTTTTCTTCTTCCGACTCCTGCGGAAAACTTCTTCCCAAAACTTCCGCCACGGCAAGGGCGACGGTCTTTTCAACATCGGAAAGCAGTCCTTCACGATAGCGACGGGAATACTCCACATAAAAGTTTTCCGCCACGTGACGGGTGGGGATCAATACGTCGATATCGTACGTTTTCAAAACGTCGGCGCATTTTTTGACGGGGAGGGAAAAGATCTCCTTGATCTGCAAAAAGCAAGGAGAGGGGTTGGCGCTTTCCAAATGGGAAAGATAAGTCCTCTCGCCGCGAAGAAGAAGTTGCACGGCGTGGAATCTGCTTTGCGCCAGCTCGACGGTGCCTGTGTTTTCAATGGTGATATTCAGGTTTTGCCACGCCGCGTATTCCGTCGCGCCGAGGATGCCCTCTTGCGCCGTTTCCAAGGGAAAAAGTCCTTCCTCCGCGCCCAAGACGAACAAGGCGGGAATGGAGGCGTACATCGCTTGCTTGACGGGTGCGAAATAAACGCAATCCAAACTGACCGGGAGTGTGGCGATCTTCACCTGCCCTGCGCCCGCGGTCAACGCAAGGATAAACTCCTTAAACTCCACCGTTTCATCCCCACGCAGTTCCACGAGAGTATTCAAAAGCTCCATCATCGCTTCGGGCACCTGACGGATGACTTCCGCCTGCTCAAGAAGCCCCGCTTGTTGCAAATCGAAAACGTAAGACTCTACTTTGTCGTCAAACGCGTTTTCAAAAAGGAATGCCTTAAACGCATCGGCATACTCGCGGACGAGGGCTGTTTTGGGAAGGTTTTCAAACGCGGAAAGCTCCTTGTTCAAACGAGAACGCACCTCTTCCGCCGCGGGATAAAGGGGATCGTCCGCAAAAAGATCGAACTTCTTTTTGAAAAAACCGTGATCGGCGCCGCTTTTATCCGTATAATCGAAAAACGCCGCCTTTTCCGCCGCCGAAGACGCAAACAACGCGTGCAAAACGTATTTGCGAACGAGGACGCCGTCGTAGTTTTTGACGCAGATCTCCGGCGCAAGCATCAAATGACGGAACACGTCCGACTCCGAAAGCGGCACGCGTCGATCGGCAAAAAACGGGATATCGTAAGCGCGGAATACCCGTTGCAAAACGGGGAGATACTCTTCAAAAGAAGGCGTAATGATCGCAACGTCGGAGAAGCGCTTGCCTTCCTTACGCACAAGACGCACGATCTCGGTGGCAAGAAGAGTGACTTCCTCCGTCATATCCTTGGCTTCCCACAAAGCGATCTTGTCGGTCTCCCCCTCGGAGAAGGAATAGGAAAACAGCTCGTCCGCAAGCTTTTTCTTCAAAGGAGAAAGGCGGGACGGAACGGCAATCTCCACGAGCTTTACCCCCGTGCGCTCCGCAACGGAGTGCAATTTTTTCAAAAGAGGAGGATAGATACGATAGTTTGCCGCGCCCGTACCGTCCATTGCGGCGACGCAAACGGACTTTGCCCTTTTTATCAAAGCGGAAAGCACCTCGAGTTGCTTTTGATTAAGATCTACGTGATCCACGACGTAAAAGGAAACGTCGCCGAGTTCCTCGCTGTTTTCAATATAGTTTGCCAACGCTTCCAAGCGAGTGGTGCTATCGGTATGTTCGATCTGCAGTTCGGCAAGATAGGCGTCGTACAAATAGGCAACGTCGTGCGTTTTTGCCTTGACGTACCCTTTGAGTTTGCCCTCAATGTCAAAAAGCGCCTGCGGCGTGACGCCGCTGTTGCGGATGGACGTGATGGCGGCGTAGATCTCCGCCGCGAACCCGGGCTTGCCCGCCGCTTTTTGATAGTGAAGAAGGTTTTTTGCCTCGCGGCGGATCACCTTTTCCATCAACATCACCGACCCGGCGGGAGATAAACACGCGTTGACGTCCTCACCCAAAAAGACGCTCGCCAAACGAGCGAAACTCATAACTTCGACATTGAAAAAGCTCTTTTTGCCAAGTTTTGCCGAGATGGTCTTTTCCACCGCCAAAGTAAAGGGATCGGGCGCGATGACGACGTGCCTGCCCTCCCCTTTGATCACGGAAACGACCGCTTCCGCGGCAAGATCGGCTGTTTGAGCTTTATATACGGTAAACGACATATAGGTATTATAACCTATAAATAAAACATTTGACAATAGCGCGACCGACAATTAAAATTTATTTAAAGAGGTGTGTATGAAAAAAGTTTTATTGACTGTGTTGATCCTCGCGCTTTGCGCGGTCCCCGCGTTGTTTACCGCGTGCTCAAACGTTTCGCAACGCGACCTTTTGACCACGGGCTACGTTTGCAGCGACGACGGATACGAATACTTTGCGTACGACGTCTACCAAAAGGACGGCGAGACCAAGACCCTCGTTGGGGAAATGACGATGAAGTTTGAGCCCCAAAAGGCAAAGGACGTAGTCCTTCCCTGCGCGTCGGAATCGTCGGGCAGCAAGGCTTTTGCCGCTTTTACCGGCACCCTTCTTTCCGTGGATGCGACCTTTACCAACGGGGATTCGGTTTTGTCCCGCGTGATCTACGGCAGCAACGGCGTCCCGACCTACAGCTACAAAAAGACGGTGATCGGCGACGTCACCAAAGAAATGCAAGTTTCTTACGAAGGCAAGTACCTCTACGCCAAGCGTTTTGAGGGCGGCAAGGAAGTCGCTTCCCTCCGTCACAAGGCGGCGGGCTGCTACGACAACGAATCGTTGTACGCATTGGTGCGCGCGTCTTCCGTAAACAACTCCTCGTACTCCTTCGGCTACACCTGCGTCAATCCCTTGACGATGAACGCCGACGGCATGAGCATCAGCCGCGCCGGCGCGATGGATCAAACCATCGATATTCTTACCCCCACCGACTACACCCTGCCCGAAGGCAAGGAGAAGTTTACCACCCCGACCTATGTCTTCCGCATCCAGACCGACAACCAGTACGCTTCCTCCTATTCTATGGAGATCACCCAAAAGAGCCAAACGGTCAAAAACGACAAGATCGACATCAAAAACGTCAAGAAGATCATCACTTCCATCACCGAAGGTGACTATTCCTACGTTTTGAAGGACGTCAAGATCGTATAATCAAAAAGCATAAAGCAAAAAGCCCGTGAACGTTCACGGGCTTTTTTTTGCTCCTTGACCTGTTATTCAAGCACCCAAACGATTATTTTGACGGGAGTCGGATAATGAAATTCTACGCCAGCTATGGTTTCGTCAACACACACCGCAGGGTGCGAAAAATAAATATCTTCAATCTTGAACGCTACGCATCCGTTATACGTGCCGTAGTATTTTGTTATCGTAAAATCTTCTGCTTTCGCCTCCCCCATTTGACAAAAAAACACACCTAGCAACACCATTACTCCAATAGCAAATAAACCAATTAAATAGCCTTTTATTTTTCCTAAGTTTTGCATATATTACCTCGTTTCACAAATCGAAATGCTTCTTGTTGATAAAGTGAATGTATCCTGAAACCGCTTGTTTTTTAGATACATTAAAATCAAATTCCTCGTTTGAATACAAATTTACAAACTTTTCATCGGTTTTTATCGCCGGAATTAAATAGACAGTATCATCTGCCTGATAAGAAACGAGGTATTTTTTATCATATTGTTTCCCCCGTTCCGCAAATGGGCTTCTATAGTATTTTGCTTTTTCTCCGTAGTTGTCCTTTTCCCAAATCGGGGCACCGTTTTCATCTATCGTGCACGGCGTCCAAGCAGGTTCTCCCGCTGTAGAAGAAAGCATATACATACTTGTGCTTGCACCCAACCAAGAAAATCCTTTTAATTGCTCATCTCGGATTTTTACAAACAAAAAGCCGTATGGTTGAAATTCCACAAGGCAATATTTCATTATGTCTTTCTCATCATATATGGGGAAGACTTCAAAATCGGTTGCTTTAACAAATGCATTGATCTTTCCTTCCGGCGCATCATATTCTCTTATCATCGAATTTCCATCGATATATTTTTTTTGAATTCGTTGACGCACTCGCTCTATGTGCTCTGCTTCAGTATACCTGCTTGCCTTTTGATTACAAAAAACCATTCCCAAAACGCCGCCTATCAAGATCAAAACGAGGGTCAAAGATATAATAATTCTCAATTTTTTCTTTTTTGAATTTTTATCATCCATATTATATTTCTCCTAAATTCACACGTTATATTTAATCGCCCAAACGATAATTCTGTTAGGATCGGTGTAATGGAATCGTACGCCGGCTACGATCTCATTCTCATCTAGCTCTACTGCAGGATAAGCGATGTAACCGCTGATCATAAACGCAACGCTCCCGTTATAAGTTCCATAATACCTATCGATCCAAAAACCATCTGCAGTTGCGTCTTCAATGTTTTCTTTTTCACGCATATTGAGCGCCGCTGCTTCTTTGATCGCATTTTCAATATCAGGGCTCAACGGCTCAGGCACCGACACCCCCTTTTCGTGATATTCGGCAATAACTTGCAGATCCTCAACGGTCAGCATACCTCCGTCGTACGCCTCTTGCAACGTATAAAACCTATCCGAACTTGCCTTGATCTGGATTGAGGTATTTTCAATCAAAAAAACGTTTTTTGCGACGGGCTTTTTCAATTCAACTACGAACCACCGTTGAAAGGGGGCAGTAGCCGTGCCCGCCGGTTCCCCCGCGATCTTCTCTAAAGAGTATTCCAAAATCGTCCAATCGTCTGCCACGTTAATACCACTCAATAAATACGACCTCAACTCATAGCAAGTAAACGTATACAACACATAATAGCACTTTTCAAAATCGCGTTGAAACGGTGCGTCTTCTATAAACAAATCAAAATCTTTTTCCGTTTTGAGCGTCCAAGTATAAGTTTTAGGCAATTCGGGATCATCGTTAACGATTCCTTTTGTTTGATATTTTTCTTTGATTTCCGTCTTGACGTATGATCCGACATTATCGTAGAGCTTTATATCATTCAAAAGAGTTTTATCGGTACGATAGCCTTTTTCTCCTTCGCACCCAACAAAAAAAGCCACTATCAATACGAACAACAGCACTATGGTTGTTCCTTTTTTTAAAAAGGTCATATTCCCCCCCCCCTTTCTGCGCACCCATACGCTAACGCATCTTTGCTTTATAATAGCAAAATTTCTATCATTCCGTCAATATGGTAGTATTTTTGCGCGCACATCGCCGCGACAAAAAGCCGCCGAGAAAAACTCGGCGGCGGGGTTGTGTTTGATCAAAAGTTACTTTTCTCTGACGAAGTAGAACATCTTGTCATCCTCGCGGACTTGTTTGAAGCCTGCGGCGAGGATCATCTTGCGACTGGGAGCGTTCTCCTTGAAGCATCGGGCGTGCAGTTTTGGTAAAAAGCTCAAAGCCGCGTCGGCGACTGCCTTGTACGTCTCCCTGCCGTAGCCGTTGTCTGCCATTGCCGCAGTTATGCGAAGCCCCAGCTCCGCCGAGCCGTCCAAACGGAAGTTGTAAATGACCGCCTCCCCCACGAAGGCGCCCTCTTTGGTGCTTATCTTGCGGCAGTAACACACGCCGCGCCCTTCGTCTTCCGTGAGCACTTTTTCAAAATGAGCGGCGTTGGGTTCGTCCGTACCGAGGTCAAGCTTGTAGTCGTAGCCCCAGTAGCGGTTGCGCTCCTCGTCCGTGGCGAGGGCGGCGTAAGACGACATATCCGAAGAGGAAAACTCATCCACCACCAAGCGGTCGGTGAACACCGTCGACAACGCAAGGCGTTTGGAA
>DMCI01000120.1 GCA_003445835.1 Clostridiales bacterium | reverse complement strand
GACCTTGCGGAGGATAGGGAAAAGTTTGACGCCCTTTTGGAAAAACTGGGCATCAAGCGTCCCAAGGGCTTTGCCGTCCATACCGAAAGCGAAGCCATAGCCACGGCGGAAGCCATCGGCTACCCCGTACTGTTGCGTCCCTCGTACGTGATCGGCGGGCAAAATATGCGCATCGTGTACACCAAAGAAGAGACCGAAAGGTATATGCGCCGCATCTTCTCGGAAGGGGTCAAAAACTCGGTGCTCATCGATAAGTACATGAGCGGCACCGAGCTGGAAGTAGACGTGATCTCGGACGGCGAAAACGTGCTGATCCCCGGCGTGATGGAACACGTCGAAAGGGCGGGCGTGCACAGCGGCGACTCCATTGCGGTGTACCCGCCGTACAACCTCAACGACAAGATGATGAAGACCATCGTGGATTCTTCCGTCTCGCTTGCAAAATCTCTCGGCACCAAAGGGTTGGTCAACATTCAGTATTTGATCTACGGCGGCGAGCTTTACGTCATCGAGGTCAATCCGCGTGCGTCGAGGACGGTGCCCTATATCAGCAAGATCACCGGCGTACCTATGGCGGACGTCGCGTCCGAAGTGATGCTGGGCAAAAAACTGACCGAACTGCCGTACGGCACGGGGCTTTACAAAACGCCGCCGTACTATGCGGTCAAGGTGCCCGTCTTCTCCTTTGAAAAGCTATCGGACGTCAACTCCTATTTGGGGCCCGAGATGAAGTCCACGGGCGAAGTTTTGGGTCTTGGCGTCACGTTGGAGGAAGCCTTGTTCAAGGGGCTCACTTCGGCGGGTATGGTGGTCAGGACGGAACGCGGCAGGAAGCAGGGCGTCCTGCTCAGCGCGGACACGCACGATCAAAGGGAGATCGTCGGGCTTGCCAAAAAGTTCATCGACCTCGGCTTCAAAATTTACGCCACGCCCGAAACGGCGGAAACGGTCAAGAGCCTCGGGGAAAGCGTGACCGTCATCAATTCCATCAAGGAAAAGGGCGGCGCGTACGAGCTGATGGAAAACAAAAAGATCTCTTACGTCGTCTATACCGGCGCCTTGTCGGATGAAACGACGATGGACTACATAGCCCTGCACAGAAAGGCGCTTGCTCTTTCGGTGCCGTGCTTCACCTCGTTGGATACCGCCAACGCGTTGACTGACGTCATCAAGGCGCGCTACAACCTCTTCAATACCGAGCTTGTGGACATCAATCATATGCGTCAGCAAAAGACCAAGGTCACTTTCTCCAAGATGGAAGCCACGGGCGACGACTATATCTTCATCGACAACCGCGACGGCAAGATCACTTGCCCCGAGTCCTTGTGCATCAAGCTTTGCAGTCGCCATTACGGCATCGGCGGGTACGGCATCGTCCTCATTGAAAACTCCAAGATCTGCGACGTCAAAATGACCGTCTACAACAAGGACGGCAGCATCGGCTCGGTGGCGGGCAACTCCATCCGTTCGGTGGGCAAGTTCGTTTACGACGAAGGCATCGTGGATAAGGAGAACATCACCGTGGAAATGGGCGGCAGGGTGTGCGAACTTACGTTGTACACCCGCTTTGGTAAGGTCAATTACGTTTCGGCGCATATGGGCAAGCCGGAGTTCAACCCCGAGAATATTCCCTGCACCTTGCCCGGCGACAAGATCGTCGACTACCCCTACGTCGTGGGCGGGGAGGAATATAAGATCACCTGTCTTTCCCTCGGCAACCCGCATTGCGTGGTCTTCGTGCCTTCCACCGACGGGGTGGACGTCCAAAAGACGGGTCCTTTGTTTGAAAACGCCGATATCTTCCCGGAACGCACCAACACCGAATTCGTGCGCGTGGTCAACGAGAATACTATAAAGATGCGCGTGTACGAGCGCGGCAACGGCGAAACCTACGCCTGCGGTTCGGGCGCCTGCGCGGCGGTGGTTGCGGCAACGGAACTCGGGTACCTCAAAAAGGGACGCGACGTCACGGTCAAAGTCAAGGGCGGCGACCTCCAAGTCAATTACTCGGACGACGGCTTGACCCTGTCAGGCGACACCGTCCTCGTCTACAAGGGCGAATTTGAGTTTTAAAAGAACAAAGCAAAATCCAAAAGATCTCTGGTCATCCTTGAGATCTTTTATTTACGGGGATGTTTGCAGTAAAAAAGAAAACATATAATGCCGTCTATGATTATATAAAAGACGACGTATCATAAACCGAAAGAGCGGGTCGCGCGAAAGCGTCGATCTGCTTTTTGTTTTGCTAAAGTAAGACAGTATCAAAAGCCGTTGTGACAAGTCGCGATTTACAGGGCGGGGCGGCGCGCAAAAAATGTGCAAAAATCCGATTTTACGGGCGGCAATTCGTTTGACATACGGAGCAAAAGATTTTATAATCAATAGTGTGAGGAAAGGGGGTACTTAAAGCTCTTTTCGTCGCAATATCGCGGAGGTGTTGTATGACCAAAAAAGTGGGTATCATTATGGGCAGCGACAGCGATTTGCCCATCGTTGAAAAAGCCATCAATACTCTGGTCGAATACGACGTCCCTTTTGAAGTACACGTTTTTTCCGCCCACAGAACTCCCGATGAAGCAAAGGAATTTGCCGTCACTGCGCGTGACAAAGGCTTCGGCGTGATCATCGCCGCCGCCGGTATGGCTGCGCACCTTGCGGGCGCCATTGCGGCAAACACCACTCTGCCCGTCGTCGGCATACCCATAAAGTCCGCCGGCCTCGGTGGGCTCGACGCCTTGCTCAGCACCGTCCAAATGCCCTCAGGCATTCCGGTCGCTACGGTTGCGGTGGATGGGGGCACAAATGCCGCGATGCTCGCCTTGGAAATTCTGTCCGTGTACGACTGCGCGGTCGCTGACAAGTTGCAGTCCGCCCGCAGTGCAAACAGGGCAAAGGTTCTGCAAAAAGACAAGTCGGTCTGCGACAAATACAATCATGCTGAATAGTGCAACGGCGTAATGCCGCTGCACTTTTTTATTACAGAAAAAAACGGAGGTCAAAATTATGCTTGAAAAAACGGAACAACTGTATGAAGGAAAGGCTAAAAAGGTGTTTGCCACTACGGATCCCTCTTTGGTGATCGTCAGCTACAAGGATGACGCCACCGCCTTTAACGGCGCGAAGAAGGGCACCATCGTCGGCAAGGGTGTGGTCAACAACCGCATGAGCAACTTCCTGATGGAAAAACTTGAGAAGGAGGGCGTTCCCACCCACTTTGTCAAGGAGATCTCCGACCGTGAAACGGTGGTCAAAAAGGTCAGCATCGTACCCCTTGAGGTCATCGTGCGCAACATCGCCGCGGGTTCCTTGTCCAAAAGACTGGGTCTGCCCGAAGGCACCCCGATGAAGAGGACGGTCATCGAGTACTGCTACAAGTGCGACGCTTTGGACGACCCGATGGTAAACGAGTATCACATCCTTGCGATGGAGTATTGCACCAAGGAAGAACTTGATACCATCGCAAGCATGGCGCTTAAAATCAACGAATTCCTTAAAAAATTCTTTGCTTCCATCAAGGTGGAACTCGTGGACTTCAAGCTGGAGTTCGGCAAGACGCAAGACGGCAAGATCGTCCTTGCGGACGAGATCTCGCCCGATACCTGCCGCTTCTGGGATGCGGAAACGCACGAGAAGCTTGACAAAGACCGCTTCCGCAGGGATATGGGCGGCGTGGAAGACGCTTATAAGGAGATGATGAAGCGCGTTCTCGGCTGAGTCCGCGGTTATTAACTAAGGAGTTTACTATGGGAGCATTTTTCGGAGTCGCGTCCAAAAAGGATTGCATCGCGGACGTGTTTTTCGGAACGGATTATCACTCGCATCTCGGCACCAAATGCGGCGGTATGGCGGCGTTTGACAAGGAGATCGGCTTGCAACGCAAGATCCACGACCTCGGCAACGCGCCGTTCCGTCACAAGTTTGAGCACGTGTTCAGCGATATGCGCGGACAAACGGCAATAGGGATCATCAGCGATTACGATCCCCAGCCGTTGATCATCCGCTCACACCTCGGCGTTTACGCCGTGTGCTTCGTGGGGGTGATCAACAACGCGGAGGAACTGGTCAAAAAGTACCTGACTGACGGCAAAGGACACTTTGGCGTTTCGACGGGCGGACAAGTCAATATGACGGAGCTTTTGGCGGCGCTGATCGACAGCAAAGATAACTTTGCCGACGGCATCGAGTTTGCCAGGCAGACCATTGAGGGGACGGCTTCCGTCCTGGTTATCACCGAAACGGGCGCGTTGATCGCCGCGCGTGATAAACTGGGCAGGCTCCCGGTCCTCGTCGGCAAAAACGAGGACGGTTATTGCGTGGCGTTCGAGTCCTTCTCCTATCAAAAACTCGGGTATAAGGAATATAAGGAACTCGGGCCCAACGAGATCGTTGAAGTCACGGCCGACGGCGTCAAAACGCTTGTCGAACCGGGCAAAAAGATGCGTATGTGCTCCTTCCTTTGGACGTACTACGGATATCCCACTTCCACTTACGAAGGGGTAAACGTCGAGGTGATGCGCTGCAAAAACGGCGAGATCATGGCGGACTACGATCAAAAGAAAAACAACAACGAAGGCGTGGATTACATTTGCGGCGTGCCGGATTCGGGTACTCCGCACGCCATCGGTTACGCCAATAAGAGCAAGATCCCCTTTGCGCGTCCTTATATCAAATACACCCCCACGTGGTCCCGTAGCTTTATGCCGGTGGAGCAGGTGGACAGAAACCGCATCGCCCGTATGAAGCAGATCCCCGTTAAGGAATTGATCCGCGGCAAGAGCCTCCTATTCGTGGACGATTCCATCGTGCGCGGGACTCAACTGAGGGAAACGGTTGAATTTTTGTATGAAAACGGCGCCAAGTCGGTGCATATGCGTTCCGCTTGCCCGCCCATTATGTTTGGTTGTAAGTACCTCAACTTCTCCCGCGCAACGAGCGATATGGAACTGATCACCCGTCGCGTGATCGTTGAACTGGAAGGGGAAGAAGGCTTAAAGCATATCGACGAATACAGCAACGCCGAGACCGAACGCGGTCAAAAGTTGCGCAAGACCATTTGCGACAAATTCGGGTTTGCGTCGTTGGAATTCCAATCCATTCAGGGAATGGAAGAAGCCATCGGCATCGACCCTTGCAAGTTGTGCACCTATTGTTGGAACGGTAAAGAATAAAAAGGAGTATATAATGAAAAGTTTTTCCGAGAGTTATAAAGAAGCGGGCGTTGACATCACTGCCGGATACAAGGCGGTGGAACTGATGAAAAAGCACGTTGCGCGTACGATGACCGCGGGCGCTACCGACGTCATCGGCGGGTTTGGCGGCTTGTTTTCTTTGGATCTGACCGGGTACAAAGCCCCCGTACTTGTTTCGGGCACCGACGGCGTTGGCACCAAACTTCGTTTGGCGTTCCTTTTGGACAAGCACGACACCGTGGGTATCGACTGCGTGGCAATGTGCGTCAACGACGTTATTTGTTGCGGCGCCAAGCCCTTGTTTTTCCTTGACTACATCGCCTGCGGCAAGAACTATCCCGAAAAGATCGCCCAGATCGTTGCGGGCGTAGCCGAAGGTTGCGTTCAGTCGGGCAGCGCGTTGATCGGCGGGGAAACGGCGGAAATGCCGGGCTTCTACCCCGTGGACGAGTACGACCTTGCGGGCTTCTCGGTCGGTATCGTGGATAAGAGCAAGGTCATTGACAAAACGCAGATCAAGGAAGGCGACGTGTTGATCGCGCTTCCGTCTTCCGGCGTGCATTCCAACGGCTTCTCTTTGGTCAGAAAAGTCTTTGACGTGGAAAACTGCGATTTGTCCGAAAAACCCGCGCTTTTGGGCGGAAAAACTCTTGGGGAAACGCTTCTTACGCCCACCAAGATCTACGTCAAACCGATGCTCGAACTCTTTAACAACGTCAAGGTCAAAGGCGTTTCGCACATCACGGGCGGCGGCTTCTA
>DMCI01000005.1 GCA_003445835.1 Clostridiales bacterium | reverse complement strand
GTTTTATTGCGACGGGAAGGGTGCCCGAATGCGTTTTGAGGCGCGCTTTCGGTATTTTTCTGATCGTTGTCGGCTCGATATCAATATTTTTCGTTTTGTTCGGATTTTTCAAGAAAAAAGCCAAAAAGTAAAATATACTGAAAAGTAGAATATTCCACAAGTACAAAATGGGCAAAAATTTATGCATTTTTGTGCATTTTTTAATAATAATTATGTAATTTTAACTGATAATTTTATAATTACTATTTACTTATGCGCGAAAATGTGATATATTTATTGTATCTTGAGAATTGGGGAGAGTTTCTTTGAAATTTACGTTCAGACGCGGCATTCATCCCGCAGGCAACAAACAAATCGCCAAAGATATCGCTCTTTTGGATTTTCCGACTCCCGCGGTGGTGTCGATCCCGTTGTCGCAACATATCGGCGCGCCGGCTTCAGTCGTCGTTGCCGTCGGTGACGACGTAAAGGTCGGTACTTTGCTCGGCAAGGCGACGGGATTCGTTTCCGCAAACGTTTTTTCGTCGGTAAGCGGCAAGGTCAAGGAGATCGTTTCCGCTCGCACGGCGATCGGCTCTCGTGCTACTCACGTCGTCATTGAAAACGACGGTTTGTACGAGGAGTCTTTCTTGACGCCTTTGACCGAACCGGACGCCGCCGCTATCAAAACGCGTGTTGCGGAGGCGGGCATCGTCGGTATGGGCGGCGCCACTTTTCCGACGCACGTAAAACTTTCGCCCAGGACGCCCGTTGACGTTTTGATCATCAATGCCGCCGAGTGCGAACCCTATATCACTTGCGATTACCGCCTTTGTTTGGAAAAAACGGCGGAGATTTTTGCAGGCGTTAAATATATGATGACCGCTCTCGGCGTTTCGGTCGCGTACATCGGCGTGGAGGACAACAAGCCCGACGCCATCAAGGCTCTTTCCGCCTTTGCTACCGATGCGATCAAGGTCGTTCCGCTCGTTACCAAATATCCGCAGGGAGCTGAAAAGCAGTTGATCTATTCCATCACTCGTAGGGTAGTGCCCGAGGGGGCTTTGCCGTCCGACGTGGGTGCGGTTGTGGACAACGTACATACCGCTTTTGCCATTTACGAAGCCGTCGCGCTCGGTAAGCCTTCATTTATGCGCGCAATGACGGTTTCGGGCAAAGGGTGCGCTCATCCCGGCAATTTTTGGGTCAGAAACGGCGTCGGCTACCGTGATATCGCGGAGTTTTGCGGCGTTTCGGATTCCGTGAAAAAGGTCATCAGCGGCGGTCCGATGATGGGCTTTGCGCAGGCTGATCTGACGCCTTCTACGGGTAAAGGCACGTCCTCTTTGCTCTTTTTGACGGAAGAGGAAGTTTCGGAGGGGGATAAACCCATCTCCGCTTGTATCAATTGCGCTTCTTGCGCCGCGCATTGTCCGATGCGTTTGATGCCGATGTTTATCGAACGCGCCGTGGATGCGGAGGATGCCTTGGAGGCAAAGAAGCTTCATGCGCTCAGTTGTTTGGAATGCGGCTGTTGCGCTTACGTTTGTCCGGCACGACGTCCTTTGGTGACCAGTATGCGTCGCGCGAAAAAAATCATTAAAGAAAAGGGGGTATGACGATGAGCAAATACGTGGTCTCTTCTTCGCCCCATATTGCAAACGATCGTACCGTTACGTCGATCATGATCGAGGTCCTTATCGCCTTGATCCCCGCCGTCGCCATGTCGGTGTACTTCTTTGGTTTTTACGCCTTGTTCTTGGAAGTATTGTCCGTCGGCGCCGCGATCGGTGCGGAAGCGTTGTTCAACGTGATCACCAAGCGTGAACAGACGATCCGTGATTGTTCCGCCGCGGTGACAGGACTTTTGCTTGCTTTAAATTTGCCTGTTTCGGTGCCGTTCTACGTGCCGATCATCGGCAGCGCGTTTGCGATCGTCTTCGTCAAAATGCTGTTTGGCGGTATCGGTAAGAACTTTGCCAACCCGGCGATCGCGGGCAGAATCTTTTTGCTGCTTGCCTGGGCTTCGGCGATGACGTCTTTCGTGAAGCCCATCGTATGGGCAAACGGCGACGCTTTTGTATATTTCCGTTGTATTTTAAAGGGGAAGGACGGCTTGCTCGACGTTGCCGCGCTTTCCACCGCGACGCCTTTGGCGTCGCTTCGCACCGGCGCGCAAGGGGAAAACTTGCTTGCTATGTTCCTTGGCGGCGTTGGCGGTTCTTTGGGTGAAACCAGCGTATTGGCGCTTTTGATCGGCGGCGTGTATTTGATTGTCCGTCGCATCATTGATTGGAGGGTCCCCGTCACCTTTATCGGTACGGTCGCCGTTTTCGCTTTGATCTACGGCGTGGCGAAAGGACAGCCCGGCAGTTATATTTTGCCGTCGGTGCTTGGCGGTGGTTTGTTCCTCGGCGCCTTCTTTATGGCGACGGATTACTCCACCACGCCAAATACCAAACTCGGACTCGCCGTGTTTGCCTTTGGGTGCGGATTGATTACTTCGCTCATTCGTTTCTTCGGCAGTTATCCCGAGGGCGTTTCCTTCGCGATCCTGTTGATGAACGTCGTTACGCCTTTTATCGACAAAGCGTGCAAGCCTCGTCCGTTCGGATACGTTAAAAAGAAAGGAGCAAAAGCATGAGAAAGAGTCTTGGGTATGAAATACTGATGACCGCGCTCGTGCTTGTGGTCATCGCGGGGATCGCGGGCGCGCTCCTCGGTTTGGTCAATCACTTTACCGAAGTGGACGAGGAAGAACTCCTTGCCCGTAAGGCTACCGCCGTCTATGACGGCGACCTCGTTAAATACGTATCGGAAGGGGGCATCGAAGCGCCCGTTGATAGTGTTGACGGCGAAGTCCTTGGCGTATACGTTCCGAAAAACAGCGATACGAACACCTTCGTTTTGGTGGTAAGAGGTGCGGGCGCTTACAAAGGGACGTTGGATCTTCTTGTGAATATCACCGACGGCGTGATCGTCAAGATCGCTTCTTACGAAGCCAACGAAACGCCCGGACTTGGCAGTAAGGCTTTACAAGAAGAGTATTTTAAGCAGTTTTACAACAAGCCGATCACGGAGCATTTCCCCGGATTCGCTTTGGTAAAAAGACCTGCGGATATCTCCGACGAAGTCAGCGCGGTCAGCGGTGCTTCCAAAAGCAGTACCGCGGTCACAAACGCGGTCAACGCGGCGGTCAAATGGTATCAAATAAGAGTGTTGGGGAGGAAGGAAGCATGAGAAAAGATCGATTGAACACCCTAACCAACGGCATCGTAAAAAGCAATCCGACTTTTAGGCTGGTGCTTGGCACTTGTCCGACCCTTGCGGTCACCACGCAGGCGATCAACGGTCTTGCGATGGGCGCGGCGGTCACCTTCGTGTTGTTGTGCTCCAACGTTATGATCTCACTTTTGAAAAAAGTGATCCCCAACCGCGTCAGGATCCCCGCTTTTGTCGTGATCATCGCAACTTTCGTTACGGTGGTGCAGATGGTGATGAAAAAGTTCTTGCCTTCATTGTACGACGCTCTCGGCGTGTTTTTGCCGCTGATCGTGGTCAACTGCATCATTTTAGCGCGTGCGGAAGCGTTTGCTTCCTGCAATCCCGTTTTGGACAGCGCGCTTGACGGCTTGGGTATGGGCTTCGGTTTTACGCTCAGTTTGACCTTTATCGGTATCGTGAGGGAACTTTTGGGCGCAGGTTCGTTCTTCGGACTTCCGATCGGGCATCTCGGGGACATTTCCATGACGGTGTTTATCCTGCCGGCGGGAGGCTTCCTCGTCTACGGTACGGTGATGGCGCTCGTCAATTTCCTGACCGGCTTGGCGGAAAATCGCAAGTACGAAGCCTCTTCCCATAAAGGGAAGACGGGCGAAAAGGAGGCGAAGGTATGAATCTCTATTTCGTGATCATCATCGGTTCCGTTTTCGTCAACAACTTCGTTCTCAGCCAGTTCTTGGGCATTTGTCCCTTCCTCGGTGTGTCCAAAAAGACCAACACCGCGCTCGGAATGGGCTTTGCCGTCATCTTCGTTATGTCCATTGCCTCGGTCTTTACCTATCTCGTCAACGAGTACGTGTTGGTAAAGCTTGGGTTGGAATATATGAAGACCATCGCTTTTATCTTGATCATCGCCGCGCTTGTGCAGTCGGTGGAGATCGTGATCAAAAAGTTCAGTCCGTCTTTGTACAGCGCACTCGGCGTTTATTTGCCGCTGATCACCACCAATTGCGCGGTGCTCGGCGTAGCGCTTTTGAACGTTGAAAAGGCGTACAACTTGTTGCAATCCTTCTTGAATGGCGTGTTCGCGGGCGTAGGCTTTACTCTTGCGATCGTGCTACTGGCGGGCGTGCGCGAGAGGATCGTACCCAAAAACGTGCCGGAGCCCTTCCGCGGCTTTCCGATCACGCTCATAGCGGCGGCGCTTCTCAGCATGGCGTTCAGCGCATTCTCCGGAATGTTTGGTATCGTATAAGGAGGGCGGAAGATGGAACTCGTTTTGTTGACAAAATTGTACGTTGCCATTCTCGTACCCGCTGCGATATTGGTCGCCATTGCGGCGGTATTTGCCGTGGTGCTTGCTTTCCTTGGCAAAAAGCTTGAAGTCAAGCGGGATGAAAAGGTGGTCGAGATCGAAAGCTTGCTTTCGGGCGCAAACTGCGGCGGTTGCGGTTTTGCGGGGTGCAGCGCATTTGCCGAAGCGCTTGCCAACGGCAAGGCGGATCTTTCTTCTTGTAACGCTACGAGCAAGGCAAATAAAGATAAGATCGCCGCGATCCTCGGTACCGTCAACACGGGGGAGGAGATGTCCTTCGTCGTATGTTGCAACGGCGGCAGCGCTTGCGAAGATAAATACGATTATCACGGATACGGCGATTGTGCGTCGATGGAACTTTTGGCGGGTGGCAGAAAGGCTTGTCCCGTCGGATGCATGGGCGCGGGGACGTGCGTGAAACATTGCGATCACCACGCCTGCAATATTTCGGAAAATGGCTACGCATCAATCACGGAAGATCGTTGTACCTTGTGCGGGAAGTGTTCCAAATCCTGCCCGAAGGGCTTGATCAGGAAGATCCCGACCAGGGCGAAGGTGTACGTCGCCTGTTCCAACCACGCAAAAGGCAAAGAAGTGCGCTCGTACTGCAAAACGGGCTGCATCGGATGCGGTTTGTGCGTGCGTACCTGCCCGCAAGGAGCGATCACTCTCGAAGACAACCTTGCGGTCATTGATTACTCAAAGTGTACGGGTTGCGGCGCTTGCGCGGCAAAGTGCCCGTCTAAATGCATTAAAACAAGAGACTGACCACTATTGGATAGGAGGGATGAGGCATAATGGAAAAAATAGCGATTATCGACTTGGGATCAAACTCTGCGCGCCTTGTGCTCGTGGATATTTTGGAAGGGGGCTACTTCTTCGTCTTTGACGAATTGAAAGAAAGCGTCCGACTCGGACAGGATATGGAGTCGGATGGATTCTTGCGTCCGGCGAGGATAGAGCAAACCAAGAAAACGTTGCAAATGTTCAGACGTTTTTGTGATTCCAACGGGGTGGAAAAGATCTTTGCCTACGCAACGGCTGCCGTCAGACGCGCCAAAAATCAAAAGAGCTTTTTGGAAGAGGTTGCCGTTACTTGCGGCATCAAGCTTCGCGTCCTGAGCGCTACGGAGGAAGGACAATACATTTATACCGGCGTCATCAATGCGATGGACATTCCCAAGGGTCTTATCGTGGATATGGGCGGCGGTAGCACCAAGCTCGTTTACTACAACAGAAAAACCATTTTGGAGCAAGCCACCTTGCCGTTTGGCGCGGTGACTTTGACCGATATGTTCAAAGGACAAGACCTCCTGCCCGAGGAACGTGCGGAAAAGATCGAAGAAGCGGTCAATGCGGAACTGGAAAAGCTGGAGTGGCTCAAGGAACTTGATCCCGATACCCAATTCATCGGCGTCGGCGGTTCTTTCCGTAACCTCGGCAAGATCAGCCGCAGGCTGAAAAAGTATCCGTTAAATGTTGCGCACGGCTACACCCTCGAAACCAGTGAATTCAATGCCATTTACGATACCATCAAGACCCTTCCTTTGGATCGTACGATGAAGATCAAAGGTCTTTCCAGCACCCGCGCGGATATCTTCCCCAGCGCGCTTGCCTGTATCAGCCGTATCCTTGACGTTTGCGGCTTCAAAAACCTCGTGATCAGCGGCAGCGGTATGAGAGAGGGCGCAATGTTCAAATACGCCGTTCCGACCGTTTCCGAAAAGCCTATCTCAGATATTCTCGGTTACAGCCTCAACACCCTCGTAAAGCACTTTGAACTCAACGAGGATCACGTCCGCCATATTATGGATCTTTCGATGCAGATCTTTAAGCAACTTAAAGTGTTGCACAAGCTTCCGCGTGTGTACGTAAAGGTGCTTCGCGCGGCGGCAATGCTCCACGACGCGGGTTCCAAGATCAAGTTCTACGATCACCACAAGCATTCCGCTTACGTGATCTTAAACAGCAGGATCTTCGGTCTTACGCACAAGGAGATCGTTATGGCTGCTTTCGTCGCTTCGGCGCATAAGGACGGCGTACCCGTCACCGAGGATATGCAAAAGTATCTGAGTATGCTTACGGAAGAAGATATCGATGCAGTCAGAAAGCTCGGCTTGGTCTTAAAGATCGCCGAAAGCTTTGATCGCAGTATGAGCGGCATCATCACGGGCATTACTTGCGACATTTTGGGCGACAGCGTGATCATGAAGACCATCACCGAAAATCACGCCGATTGTTCGCTGGAAGTCAAGGACGCCTTGACCTGCAAGAACGAGTTCAAGACCGCTTACGGCAAAAACCTTGAGATCCTTTGATCGAAGAATAAAAAAGAAGCCCGTCGGAGATCCCGACGGGCTTCTTTTCCATTATAATATAATTGATTTTTAAAAATTCAGCCGTTTTGTATAAAAAACTACCGATTTTCACACCTCCGCAACCGATAGTTGCGAAAAAGTAAAGTGGAAACGGTGGATATCCTTGCGGAAAAGATCGACCGCGTTACCAGAACGCGCGACTATGCGGTTATCCAAAATGCCTACAGGAGAAAAGAGGAGAAGACTACGGGACACAAAGGAAAGGACGTCTTAGATCGTTGATAAGAGAAACAAAAAACGCGGCTTCGGTGGTGCAAATTAGGGAGAGA
>DMCI01000065.1 GCA_003445835.1 Clostridiales bacterium | reverse complement strand
ATTCTGCGTTGAGTTCCCCGATGACTTCCCCGCTTTGCGCATAGGCGGAAATGCGGTTCTCCGCCGCCAAATAAAGAATGTTGCCGCCGATACCCACGTTCATCCCCGTGATCTCACGGTCGGCGACCAAATACTTTTTAAAAGAGGTTTCCCCCGCCTTTTTTTGATAGACCTCCCTACCCGACGCGGCGTAGACCGTCCCGTTAGGAGCGGTGACGACGTAAGCGCAGGGAGAAGAGCCGATCGAATAATCTTTTGCAAAAACCAAAGCGGAATTGTATTCGTACAGAGTGCCGTTATCAGCCACGTAAACGGCGCCGTCCGTCAAAGCGATATCGGTGGGGGCGATCATCTGCCTCCCCTTCAAAGCGCGGACGACGCTCCCCGCAAACTCACTGCCGCGAAGACTGTCCGCAACGAGGATCCTATCCCCTTTTACGGCAACGGCGACGGGCGCGTTCAAGCGTTTTAAGTCCTTGCCGGCAGAGCCGAGCATCTTTTCAAACCCGCCGTCAAGCGAGTAGACCTTTACGGCTTTGTTATCTTTGTCCAAAAGGTAAATTTTGTTGCCGACGGCAAAATCCGCTATCTCCTCATACGAAGCGTCTCCGCTTCCTTTTTTGATCAGCGCAACGGAGGAAGTAACGGTGCGGACCTCGTCATCCTTGACGTAGTAAAACGCCCCGCCCTGCGTAGCAAGCAGGGAAACTTCACCCACGTTGGCGACGGAGACGAACGCTCCGTTTTCTCTCTTAAGGAGCGCCCCGTCGTATTTTCTGAAATACGTCACGTTCTCGCCCGCGGCAAGATAGAGTGAAAAAGCCATCCCCTGCAAATCGTAACTTTCCGTAAGAGCGCCGTCCGTCACGGAGTAGCCTTTTACGTGAGTAAGTCCGCTCAGCGTATAAAGCTTGCCGTTTGCAACGGAGATATCCATAACCTCTTCGGAAGGAATTTGGTAATTCTTACCCGTCCCATCCAAGCCAAAAGCGAGGATGGAAGGCGCGGGAGTGCTTTCCGAAAGCCCCGTCAACAAAAATACGCCGTCAGCGGCAAGTTCCAATTTGTCGCAACTTTCCACGCCCGTTTCAAAAGAGGTGCGGCTTCCGTCCGAAAATACGGTGACGACCCCCTCGTCAAAGACGGCAAAGGCATCCCCGCACGCCGCAATACGCGTGGGCGCGTTAAAAGAAAAGTAGTCGGAGATCAATTCACGATAAGCGGGGCTTTCCGCCCTCGCCTCTCCGCCTACGACAAAAATGCATTGGACGAAAGTCAATGCAAAGACGATGACAAACAACGCAACGGTTATTCTTTTAAAATCAACTTTCCGCAGCCTCATTGAGCTTTTCGACGAGATCGTCGACGTCAAGACCGTGGACGGCGGCGGCATCCTCAACGGTTTCCCCGCGAGCAAGCGCGCACCCTAAGCAATGCATTCCCGCATTCATAAGAACTTCCGCAATCGCTTGCGAGTTCCCCTGCCGAATAGCTTCGCCGATAAGCATGTCTTTGGTGATATTAGCCATAACCTGCCTCCTTCTTTTTCTCGTATAGTTTACCACACCTGCGCGCGAAAAACAACCCGCAGACATACATTTAATTTATTTTAATAATATAAACGCTTTTGCGCGCGCGAAAAACGCCGCATTTTGGCTGAAATTGCTCTTTTTGTCCTCTTTTTGCTTCCGTGCATAGATATCCCCTCCCGCCCATATAAATAGCGTATCAATTCGGTAAAGCGAGGTATTTATGAAACGTATCACCGACCAGTTGGCAAAAGAGATCGTCGCCGTCGCGGAAGGCGAAAGAGCGGGCGTCGTCATCAACGCCTTCACCGATGAAAAACTCTCCCGCGTGCGAGGATACAAAACGGTAAACGACGAAGACGTCGCGGCAAAACTTCTGCCCCTTCGCCGCGTGGTGGGGGACAAAGACGCCCTGGTCGTCAAGACCCGTCTGCACTTGAAGGACGCGAACTTCCCCGAGTGTCCGCTCGGCGCAAAGGCGTACGACACCGCAGGCACTCTGCTCGGCGTCCTTCGGGATCTTCTTTTCGATGAAACGACGGGCAACATCCTTTCTCTCGAAGTGGATCAAAAAGAGGTCGCACCCGACCGCGTTTTGAGCTTTGGCAAAAACACGCTGGTAGTGCGTTCCCCCCTGCACGACGACACGTCGTTCAAAAAGTCCGCCAAGCGTCCCCTCAAAAAGACGACCGCGGCTTTTTCCGTCGTGACGGTCCCCGAAAAAGAGCCGACCGAAACGCCGGTCCCCTCGGACGAAACGTTTTTGCAAAATTACGCCTTTTTGCTTGGCAGAACGATCAAAAAGACCATTTTGAACGGCGACGCCGTCGTCGCGGAGGAAGGAGCAGTCGTTACCGCCGAGATCGTTCTCCGCGCGCGGGAAAACGGCAAGCTGGTGGAACTCACCGTCAACAGTCGCAAGTAGATGAAAAAAGCCGCCGCGATCATCGCCCTGCTGCTTACGCTTTGTCTTTTCGGATGCGGCGGACACACGCACAAGCGGGAGGAGGGGGAGATCCCTCCCCCTTCTTATCATATCACCGCGGAACTTTTCCCCGACGAATGCCGTTTGACCGTCACGACCGAGATCGAATACCATTCCCCCGCTGACGACCTTTCCGCCGTTAAATTCCACTTGTACCCCAACGCCTACCGCGAAGGACGCGCCGTGGTCACGGAGGATAAAAAGTCGGCGGCGTACCCGCGCGGACGGGAGAGCTACGGTGGCGCGGAAGTCCTTTCGGTGACGGCAAATCTCCCCGTAACGGACTATTCTCTCGGCGAGGAAGATCTCGTCTTGACCGTCCGCCTCGGCAGCAGGCTCAAAAGAGGGGAAGTCGTCCGCTTTTGCATCGATCAAAAGATCACGTTGGCAAACGTCAAGCACCGCCTCGGCTACGCAGACGGTTACTTCTTCCTTTTCGGATTTTATCCCGCAGTTTGTCCTTTCGTCGGCGGAAAATTTTTGACCTACCCGGTCACGCCTTACGGCGATCCTTTCCGCTTTGAAAACGCTAGTTTCTCTTTGACGCTGACCCTGCCTTTAGGCTACGAATGCGCTTGTTCCGCCGAGGAGCAAAAGCACGAACGCGCAGACAACAAGGAGACTTTTTTCTACGCCGCCCAAGCCTCGCGCGACGTCACCGTCGTCGCTTCGCAAAAAATTAGGCGCTTTTCGTCGGAAATATTCGACAAAAAGCTGTTTTACTACGCATCCGACGGAACGGATAAACAAAAAATACTGTCCCTGATGGCGGACGCCGTAAAATACTACCAAGAACAATTCGGCGCCTACCCCTATCCTACCTATACGGTGGTCGCCGCCCCTTTTTTTGAAGCGGGCGTTGAACACGCGGGGCTTGCCGTCGTGGCAAAAGATCTCCCGCTCCACCAAAAGAAAAAGGCGATCCTGCACGAGACCGCCCACCAATGGTGGTTTGGCAAGGTGGGAAGCGACGAATTTTTGCACCCGTGGCTTGACGAAGGGTTGGCGGAGTACGCCGTCGCCGCCTTCTACCGCGACAACGGCTTCCCCGCA
>DMCI01000084.1 GCA_003445835.1 Clostridiales bacterium | reverse complement strand
TTTTTTATTTTGTCTTCCAAGCTTTTCTTCGCTTCCTCGTAGGCGCGCTTGAGCGCGGGTTCGCGCGCCTTTTCGCGCTTTTTCTCCACGCGTTTTTGAAGCGGCTCTTCGTTAAAAGGCATCACGGGCGGGGTGGTGTGTTCCCGAATCTCCACCTGCGTAAACGGCACGGTCACGCCGTAACGCTTAAACTCATTGAAGACGTTTTCCATCACGTAATAATAAACGTCCCAGTAGTCCGATGCGTCGCACCAACAATTGGCGAAGAAATCCAAACTGCTGGTGTTGAACTCCTTCAGTTTGCAAAACGGCGCGGGGTCAAGATCCACCCTGCCGTCCGAAGTCATCACGTCCACGACGATCTTTTTGACCTGTTCCACGTCCGACTCGTACGCAACGGGGAAAGTAAAATCCACGCGGCGCTTTGGGTTTGCCCCCGCATTGACGACCGCGCTGTTTACGATGATGGAATTGGGAATGGTGACCTTTTTGTTATCTTTGGTAAAAAGAGTCGTGAAAAGGAAGTTTATTTCAATGATGGAGCCTTCCTTATCCCCCACGATGATATAGTCGCCCTTTTTGAACATTTTGGTCACCACGATCACGATGCCGTTTGCGACGTTTGCGATGTTGCTTTGGAGAGCCATGCCCACGGCGAGGATAGCCGCGCTGAGCGCCGTAACGACGCCGGTGACTTTGACGCCGACGACGGAAAGAAGGATCAGCACCAGCACCAGCCATAACACGAACTTGATCAACACCAAAACGAAATTGCGCGCGACCTCTTCCACCTTGGCGCGGATGAGGATCTTACGCGTCAAAACGACCAGTATTTTTATGACGACGATCCCAATCAAAAGAGCGGCGAAAAATCCGATGATATTCCAGACGTTATCGCTGAAAAAAGCCGTGATCGTACCCCAAAATTTGCTCCAGTCCATCAAAACTACCTCATAGAATTTATAAATATAGGATACTATATCCTATAAAGAAAGTCAACCTCCCCTGCGTTGACAGGTCCCGCCTCCATTGCTATAATAGAGCTAAAACGACCGTATATCGCCTTTTTCAGCAGGCGCGGTCAGGAGGAAAACATGCTTGAAATTTACAATTTAACAAAATCTTACGGCGACAAAAAAGCGGTGGAGGACCTTTCCTTTACCGTAAACGCAGGCGAGCTTTGCGCCTTTATCGGGCACAACGGCGCGGGAAAAACCACGACGTTGAAGTGCGTTGCCGGCATCCTTGGGTTTGAGGGCGGACACATCCGCGTGGATGGCGTCTCCGTCGTGGAAGATCCGCTGGAAGTCAAGCGCCGCATCGCGTATATCCCCGACAATCCCGATCTTTACGACTTTATGACGGGGATGCAGTACTTAAACTTCATCGGCGACATCTTCGGCGTCCCGCAGGAGACGCGGGAAGCGCGCATTCAAAAATACGCCGACGCCCTTTCCCTTTCGGACAGCGAGATCGGCGCCTTGATCTCCTCTTATTCGCACGGTATGAAGCAAAAGCTTGCGTTGATCTCCGCCTTTTTGCACGAGCCCAAAATGATCCTTTTGGACGAACCGTTTGTCGGACTTGACCCCAAAGCCAGTCACGTTCTCAAGGAAATCATGAAAGAGTTTTGCAAAGACGGCGGCGCCATTCTGTTTTCCACCCACATTTTGGAAGTGGCGGAAAAACTTTGCGACAAAGTGGTGATCATCAAAGGCGGCAAACTGGTCACTTGCGGCAAGATGGAAGAAGTGAAGGGCAACTCCTCTTTGGAAGACGTCTTCCTCGATTTGGAGGACAACAATGATTAAAGCCCTGTTCCGCAAACAATTTTCGGAGGTGTTTTCACAGTTTTCGCGCAACAGAAACGGCGCGCAAAGCACCCCGAAAAGAGGTTTGATCATCTTTTTGGTGATCTTTGGCATCCTGTACTTATCGTTGGGCTTTTCATTCTTTATGATGTCCAAGGAGATGCTTGCGGGCTTTACCGAAAAGACCTTCCCCCTCTTTTATATGACCATCGGGATGATCGCCACGGCGGTGGGACTTCTCGGCAGCGTGTTCAACGCCTATTCAACCATCTACGAGGCAAAGGATACCGAGATGCTTCTCTCCCTGCCCATCCAACCCCGCCGCATCGTGTTCGTACGCGTCACAACGCTGTACGTAATGACGCTTTTGTACGCCGGCGCGGTACTGCTTCCCGCGGCGCTTGCCTTTTTGATCTACGGGCACCCCACGGTACTTGGCGGCATCAACGCGATATTCCTCTTTTTGCCTCTGACTCTTTTTGTGGAAGCCTTGACCTTGGGCATCGCCTTCATCGTGGCGGCGATCGCAAGAAAGGTGAAGAACAAAAGGACGGTGGTCATGGTCTTTTCCATACTGATCACCCTGCTGTTTTACGTCATCTACTTCAAGGCGCAAAACGCCGTCACTTATCTGACCTCGCTCGGGGAGATCCCCGCCGCCGCCCGCTACGGCTTGTTCTTCTACTACGCAATGGGACGCGCGGCGCAAGGCAGTCCCCTCGGGATGCTTGTGGCGATGGCAACGGGCGTAGGCGCGTTTGCGCTTGCTTGCTTTTTGCTTTCAAAAAGCTTTATCAAATTTACCACCTCACAAAAGACCGCTTCCGCAAAGGGCAAAAAAGGCGTGGTCAAATCGGCAAGCCGCAACCTTGCCCTTTTGAAAAGAGAATGGAAGATTTTTTCCGGTAG
>DMCI01000088.1 GCA_003445835.1 Clostridiales bacterium | reverse complement strand
GAATTCCGATTTTGCGTCTGTCATAATTTGATTTTCTCACAAATGTAAGAACTACGCTTGACTTCTTACAATAGTAAGAATATGATTTAATTAACCGTCCTATTCGGACGGATCGCCCACAGCCCGCCCAACCGCGCCTTTGGCGCGGCGCCAAAAGCAAAGCGAGCTTTGCTTGTAGCCAAATCGGACGCCGCAAAATGGCGTCGAATTGATAAAGAAAATTCAGTTGGGTAGTAGAACTAACCAACTGAATCAGACGAGTTTAGCATCACCGGGCGAAAATTATTTGACCGAAAAATCAAAAAATCAAACAACTAAAAAATCAAACAACTGAAAAGGAGATGCGCTTATGGAAAAACTGTTTATTTTTGTCGGGCTTGCGATCGCCATTACGATTGTGTTTGAAATTATGTTCGGCATTATGAGGCTGCATAGGCAAAGAAGAAAAAGGGTTAAGGTCGGAACTATCTATTTCGACAAAGAGAAAAGCCGGGTTGTTGTAAAACCTTCGGCAGAAGTTTGGCAAGGTCTTGTCGATCAAGGGATTGTTAAATCTAATCTTGACGACGAGGAAATCATTAAGTTTTTCACGCAAGAATTGGAGCGTGGAATGATTGAGTCAAAAAGCGCAGGGGAGTCCTGCGATGCTACTAATTAAATGAAAAGGAGAGAAAACACTATGAAAAAAATCACCATCATCACTTTGATCGTAGCAATCCTAACTGTTTCGATCTTTTCCTTCGCCGGCTGCATCGGCGGAGTTGAAGCAAAGGTTAAAAGTTTCACGGCTGCCGAGGCATTCAAGGAGATTTGGGAGCACGTACACCGCACGCCGGTGAATGATCTCGACTACGATCTCAACAAAAACATTTCGCCGCAATCCTATGTTGATGGTAGTGATCCGGCAAAATTAGAAAGTTGCCAGTGCTATTTTAATAATAGTATGGCTGGAAAAGAGATGGCGTGGATTCAGTTTTTTATAACTGCTGATGCCGATGTTGAAGGTTCGTTTAGGTTTCGCTATAACGGCAGTAATGGGAATTATACTTTGTGCGGCGAGTGTCCGTATTCTTTGAGTGCAAATGAGAAAACTTTGATCTCTTTTAATTTCTCCAACAATTTTGTTGTTGAGCGAACTTTGGAGTCGGGTACTAATAAACTTTATATTATTTTTGACACAGAATTGCGAGAAGGAACTGATGCCTGGCTTGAATGGGCAAATACTTCTTATTCTTTCTCGGAGTTTGAAATTGGATTGAATGAGGCTTTTATTGAGGAATAAAAACTAAAGCAATAATCCCCGACTTGCACGGGGGAGGAGGGCAAAAGATGAATAATATTGTTTCTGCCGGTATTAGCGGTGTGTTTGAACCGCTGTTCGACAGAATGTGGTGGGATATTTCTCGCGGGTTGATTTAGTAGTAATAAGTATAATATTCCATAAGTTACCAATATAAGGCAACAAAAACGAGCGCGGAGAAAGGTTGCAGATACGAGGAACAACAAAAGGCGACGAATGAGCGTACTCCTTGTACGTGATTTCGCCGCCTTGCCGTTAGTGACAAAGTAGATGCGCCTTTATCCGCGCTCGTTAGCGCTTGCGTTCTTTTATCTCCACATTCTCCGGTCCCACCGCACCGTAAAGTTCCGCGATCAAAAGCTCGCTGTCTGCGACGGTTTGGTCGTGACGGTAGTACTTGCCGTCGATCAGGAAGTAGACTTCCACTCCGCCCTTGTAAGCGGAACAGATCTCCTTGACTTTGGGGTAGACCGCGGCGTAGTCGTGCGGGAACTTGACGACGAAGACGACGTTACGCGCGGGTGCGGCGACATCTTGTTCCTCCGTGGGCTTTTTCCACTCACGAACGCTCTTAACGTTGAGGCTGTAAACACCGTCCTTATCCTTCAAAATGCCGTCCACTTGGACGATGTTGCCCGTTTTGAACAAGTCCTTAAAGCGGGTATACGTGCCGCCGAACGCGATGCCTTCAATGGTGCCGTCAAGATCCTGCAGCTTAAAGACCGCCATTTCGTTGCCCGTTTTGCCCACCTTTTTGGTGACGTCAAGGAGCATACCCGCCGCGGTGACCGCTTCCCCGTCCAGAGAGGGGACTGCGCCCACCGACTCATCGCCGTCTTCCGCCGCCTTTGCGGCTTCTTCCGCTTCCGCCACTTTTGCGGTGGTGAAGGGGATCGCTTTGTACGCTTCCTTGTAGTCCTCCAACGGGTGACCCGAGAGGTACAGCGAGAAGACTTCGTACTCGTTTTCCAATATCTGCTTGCGCGGAAGTTCCTTCAAACGCACGAGATCAATATCGGAATTAAGTTCCTCAATCTCGTCAAACAACGAGAATTGTCCCGACATCTTGCGTTTGTTTTCCTCCGACGTGGCGGTCATCGCCTGCTCGTAGTTGGCAAGCAAGGTGGCGCGGTTTTCACCCAAGCAATCAAAGGCGCCCGCTTTGATGAGGTTTTCGATCATCGCGCGGTTGGGCATAGAGGTCTGCCGACGGAAGAAGTCCGAAAGATTTTTGTACGGACCGCCGCGCTTCCTCTCCTCCACCACGTGCCTTGCCGCGTCCTCGCCCACCGCCTTGACGGCGACCAAGCCGAAGCGCACCGTCGTGCCGTTGGTGGTAAAGAAGACGTCCCCCTCGTTGATATCGGGTTTTAAGACGGGCACGCCCTTATTCCTAAGGTAGTTGACGTACTTGGACACCTCTTTTTGGTTGGTGATACGGTCGTTGATAACGGCGGTGATGAATTCCGGCGTATAGTACTTTTTGAGGTATGCCGTCTCGTATGAAAGGACGGCGTACGCGGCGGCGTGCGACTTGTTGAAAGCGTACTTTGCAAAGTCCGCCATATCGTCAAAGAGTTTGGTCGCAACGGCTTCCGACGCGCCTCTGGCGAGGGCGCCCTCAACGGCGGTCAGCTTCTTTTTGGGGTTGGCGGGAGAGCCGTTGAAGAAGATCTTCTTTTGCTCGTCCATCAACTT
>DMCI01000147.1 GCA_003445835.1 Clostridiales bacterium | reverse complement strand
TAAAGTCCACGTGTCCCGGGGTGTCGATCAAGTTGAGCATATACTCCTCTCCGTCCAGTTTGTAAAACATTCTGACGGGCTGAAGCTTGATCGTGATCCCTCTTTCGCGCTCGATGTCCATATTGTCGAGAAGCTGTTCCTTCGCCTCTCTTTCGGGCACCGTGCCCGTGACGTCCATCAAGCGATCGGCAAGGGTACTTTTGCCGTGATCGATATGTGCGATAATGCAAAAATTTCTGATATGACTCTTATCCATAAACTATCCGACGCGGCCATGACCGCTTAAGTTATTATATAATATTTTTTTTATAAGGTAAAGTATTTACATAGCCAAAAGTTGTGCTATAATATTAGTTAAGGAGTGGCGTTATGGCAAAAATCAAGCAAAAAATCAACGATCATAGCTGGCTGTTCGACAAGCCCATCGCGCACCGCGGTCTGCACGGCGGCGGCGTTGTGGAAAACAGTCTCGCGGCGTTTGAAGCCGCCATTCAAAAGGGCTATAACATCGAGATCGACGTACATATTCTTGCCGATGACTCCCTCGTCGTATACCACGACAACACGCTGGAACGTATTTTCGGTGAAAACGTTGAATTGCAGGACCTCACCTACGAACAACTTTGCCATTACACTCTGCCTTTCGTCAACGAACATATCCCCACTTTTGAAGAAGTTTTAAACTACGTCAACGGCAGGACGGGTCTTTTGATCGAGATCAAAACCTACATCCGCACCCGCGTAGCGGAAAGAATGGCGGAAGCGTTGGAAAACTACCAAGGCAATTACGCCATCCAGTCTTTCAGTCCCACCGCCCTTTCTTGGTACCGCAAGCACGTTCCTTCCGTGCCCATCGGCATTCTTGCTTCGGACGTCGTGAGCTTCGCATTGTACTGGTCAAACCACATTCATCCCGATTTTATTTCTTACCAAGTATCCAACCTCAACGACCGTCGCGCCATCATCCTCCGCGGCAAAGCGCCCAAGGTGCTTGCTTGGACGGTAGCCAACCCGATCCTTGAAAAGAAAGCCCGCACTTATGCGGAAAACATCATTTTCGAAGGCTACGAAGCAGACCCCAACGCCAAGAGCGTGATAACGATCAGAAAAACGAGAGTAATTTAAAAAAAGCGGTCGATCCGCTTTTTTATTTTTTCTTAAAAGAGTTTTGAAAGGATATCTCTATCATTTCATTGATGACGTCGTCGGGCACCCCTTCTTCAAACACGACGGTCACCCAACTTTTGTGATTCATATGGTAAGCAGGATGCGCCGCGCCCCGCTCTATGAATTCAGGCGCTTTGTCGTCAAGTTTTAAGTTCATCACCTCGATCTCTCCTTCCTCGTTTGGAAAGACCTTACCGCGACCGATGTTCATAATAATGGCAAACCATTTTTGAGAGACTTCGTTGCGATAGACGCCGAAGTGCGGAAACTTTTTCCACATAAACTCCGCTTTGACGCCGTATTTTTCACAAATACAATCGTGAATACGATTGGTTTGATCAAGCATATAGATCTTTTCTTCCGTAGTCGCCTCGGCAATTTCGTTCAACAAAGAAATATAGGCGTTTCTTACGCCTACGACAAAGGCGCCTGTAGCCGACTCCTGCCGAAAGTTGACGTAAGGCTCCTTGAAGTCCTCGTCGTACACTTCCCCTTTGATCTCACCCGACGACGTAACGCAAATGCGGGCGATCATTCCGTCGTAGATCTTTCGCTCGTAAAAATACTCGTCGCCCACGCGACGGAAGCCGAATTTTTCCAGTTTGTAAAACAGGACGTTTCTACGCTTAAAAATCTCACGTTCAAGCATTTTGCTCCCCCTTTTTGTCGCGTTTCACGCCAAGATCAACAAAGTATACGACGACGCCGATGACCGCACCGGCGACCAATCCGAACAGCGCCAGGTAAACGAGAAGCACCGCGATACCCGCCGTACCCGTAAACGCCATCGCTACGAGCACTTGTCCGAGGTTGTGCATCACGCCGCCCGCCGCGCTGACCGCAGGGACGCCGTTTGCGCCGATCTTCAAAAGCAAAGTCATTGCCGTAAAAGACAAGATCCCTCCGCCGAGAGAGTAAAGGATCATCGTCGGCGCGCCGGAGAAAAGACCGATGATCACGCATTTCAACACGAGGATGATCGCCGCGTACGGCACGCCAAGCCAGATCAACGCAAGCAGCACGGCGGCGTTGCCAAGCCCGATCTTAGCGTAAGGAAGCATCGGAAAAACCGGAGGAAGCAGGTTTTCCAAAAAGCCGAGGATCAAGGCGACCGCAAGAAGTACCGCCGTTTGAGCCGCTTTCTTTGCCGTCATGATATTGCCTCCACCTCACCTTTGCCGGTGATCTTCACGACAACGCGATTGGGCAAGCACACGATGGTTTGCCCCGCTTTGCTTATTGCTCCGCGTCTTTCACAGATCTTATCGGGGCAATCCGCATCTTCTACGCGTACCATCCCGTTTTCAACGACGATCTTCAAGTGATCCAAGTCGATCTCAGCATCCTTGGAAAGGGAGACTTTTTGATACAGCTCTCCGTCCACGTAGATCTCGGCAAAAGCCCCCGCCCTCGGCATAACGGCAAAATATACGGTCAGTCCCACCAAAGCAAGAAGCAAAACGATCAAAACGACGTCCCAAATGCGAAACAAACGGAGAGGCTTACTTAAGTTCATACGCCTTGTCCTTCACCGTAACGGAAACGCCGACGGCGATCACCTTATTATCCGAAGTAACGATCGCCCCTTTTGCGCCGCTGTCGCTGAGAAGTTTACTTCCCTTTTCCGCCCCAAGCACGACCACCGCCGTTGCCAACGCGTCGGCAAGAAGCCCGTCCTCGCTGATAACGGTCGCGGAGATCACCCCCGACGCGGCGGGATACCCCGTCTTTGCGTCTAAAATGTGGTGATAGCGACGTCCCGCTACCTCGTAATATCTTTCATAATCGCCGCTTGTGGCGCAGATCTCGTTTTTCTTTAACTCAAAACGGAAAAGATAGTCTTGCGAAGAGTCGCGCGGATGCGTCACGCCGATGGAATAGTCGCGTCCGACGGCGGCAATGGTCCCCCCCACGTAAACGAGGGCTTCTTTTGCCTTTTGCTTCATAAGGTCACGCGTGCGTTCCGCAGCGTAGCCTTTGATCGACCCGCCAAGATCAAGTTCCGCGCCCGCCGCGGTTTTCGTAAGGGTCTTGTTTTGTTCGGAATGAATGAAAAAAGCTTTGTCCGAAAGCAACGCCGCAGTGAAAATATCATCCTCAGCGGGAAGAACTTCCCCGTTCATCAAATACGGAGGATCGAATCCCCACACTTTTACGAGAGGAAGTATAGCGGGATCAAACGCATTATCGGAAGCGTCGGAAAGCGCAAAGCAACGCGCCAAAACGGCGCTTTCCTCCTCGGTCAACAAAATCGAACCGCCTACTGCCGCGGCATTGATCCTACTGACGAAGGAACCATCCTTTCTGACGGAAAAACTCTCCTCAATTGAGGAGAGCAATTCAGCGATCTCCGCGTCAAGATCAGCGGAGGACGTATACGTTACGTAATAATCGGAGCCCATCGAAAAGCCCCGCGCGGTCTTTTGGGCCGGCGAACATGCGGCAAAACATAAGACCGTAACGATCAAAATAAGGATCGCCGCAAGTTTTTTCATATCAACGGGAAACGGAACGGAACACCACGGCAATCGTGCCGGGACCGCAATGCGTACCGATCACGGGACCGACGGGATAACGCCAAACTTCCGAAGAGGGAAACGCTTCCCTGATCTTTGCTTCCAGCTTGTCGCCGCTCGCCCGGTTATCGGCGTCCAAAACGACGATTGGATACTTGTCAAGATCCGCCCCGAGCGTTTTGACCTTTTCCACCAAAGTGGAAATCGCCTTGTTTGCCCCCGTTACTTTTGCAACCACTTGCAATTCCCCGTCGTCATTGACGTGCAAAATGGGTTTTAAGGAGAACAAACTGCCGATCGCCGCAGCTGCTGCGGATATTCTGCCACCACGCTTCAAGTGGAAAAGATCGTCCACGGCAAAATACTCGGTATAATTGTTGACGTTATTTTCAAGGAAGGAGATCACCTCGTCAAGAGTGTGCCCTTGCTGATAGTATTTTACGGCGTAGTAAACTTGGATACCTGCGCCCCAACAAATGCTCTTCGTATCAAAGCGACGGAAGCGCGCGTCGGGATACTTGGCGCGAAGATCTTTGAGCGCCATTTCAAGATGATTGAAAGTACCGGACATCTTGCTGCTGAAGGAGATATAAAGCATATCCTCCCCCGCCTTGAAGTACGGCTCCAAAACCTCGGTATAGATCTGTGCGTTGAGTGCGGAAGTGATGGGCATCGAGCCGCCGCGCACCGCGCTGTAAAAGGCAGTAAAGTCCGTCGCTTCGCCCATATCGTAAAAGTATTCCTTGCCGTCTATCGTGTACGGCATTTTAAAAAGCTCACAACCGAGTTCGGGGAGCATCGTATACCAAAGTTCGCAATCCGTATCAAAAAAAATCTTGCTCATAGTCCCTCCATAATGCAAATTTTATTTATTAATATAATAAATAAAAAAATGCCGCTTGTCAAGAGGTGACAAGCGGCAGATTTTGTAGTTAATTAAAAGAAATAATTAGGAAACAGCGGTTGCAGAGTTCCAAGCAGTGACGGTAGAAGAATCGTCTTTTGCTTCAGAGGACTTTGCCGGTTTGCCGGACGTAACGGTCAAAACACCATAGTAATCCTTGCAGTTGTCATCGTGGAAATAGATCGTAAAAGTGCCGAAGCCGGACTTCTTAGAAAGTTGGCTGTTGTCACTGACTTTAACGCTACCAAAATCGTCGGGAAGCAACTCTTTGATATAATCTTTCAAAGTTTGACCATCTTCCTTATTACTCCACATCTCGGCCAACTGGTTCAAGGGTTCGGTGGCTGCGGTCCTTTGCGCCCTTTTCACAAAAGTGGAGACCGTCACGCCGACGACTGCGCCGAGAATGGCGATGATCGCGATAACGACGATAAGCTCAACCAAGGTAAAAGCCTTTTTGTTCTTTCTGAAATTGTAAAACATTTTATTTGCCTCCGTTTAGAGAATTCTACCATCATTATATATTGGATAACCTCGGTTGTCAATACCGATTTTCGGATTTGTTTTGTAAAAACACCCTAAAAACCGCGCATTTTTCTACCAAAAACCAAATAATTAAGAAAAGTTAACCAAAAATTCCAAACCCAAACGAATCTTTGCTATCTTAAGAGATAAAAACAACGGACGAGCCAAAACAGTTAAGTAATGCGGAGATAAACAAAAAGCACTTGCTACAGCAAGTGCCTTTGGTGCGATCAGGGGGAC
>DMCI01000127.1 GCA_003445835.1 Clostridiales bacterium | reverse complement strand
CTATTTCACTCCCCTCCCGGGGTTCTTTTCACCGTTCCTTCACAGTACTATTCGCTATCGGTCACTTGACGTATTTAGCCTTAGGAGATGGTCCTCCCATGTTCCCACCGGATTCCTCGTGTCCTGTGGTACTCCGGAACTCGCCTTACTAAGTCGCTATCGCCTACGGGGTTGTCACCCTCTTTGACTGAACTTTCCAGATCATTCTGCTCTGCGGCTGTCATAATTACGCGAGCCCTTAACCCCTATACATATCGCTATGCATAGGTTTAGGCTCTTCCCCTTTCGCTCGCCACTACTAAGGGAATCGATCGTTTTCTTTCTTTTCCTCCGGGTAATGAGATGTTTCAGTTCCCCGGGTGCCCTTCCGTACACTATGTATTTATGTACGGATACCAAGACATTCTCTTGGTGAGTTTCCTCATTCGGAAATCTGTGGATCAATGCTCATTTACAGCTCCCCACAGCTTATCGCAGTTAGTCACGTCCTTCATCGGCGTCAAGTGCCAAGGCATCCACCCTACGCTCTTTGTAGCTTAATCTTGTTCAAGAGTCTCTCGACTCTCGAAAGTCATATAACTTCTCTCGTTAGTTTATGTATCCTCAGCAAAATATCTTATATAGTGAATTGTTCGTATTACTCTTTACTCTTCATTTTTAGATATTTTTTTCTAATTGATGAGATCTCGCGCCATCCTGTGACGCAAAATCTCCTATGCAGTTGTCAATGTGCTTTGAAGCGACTACAGTCGCTTGTTGGGGGTGCGATCTCTCGCACTGGTGGGCTCAAGTAGACTCGAACTACCGACCTCACGCTTATCAGGCGTGTGCTCTAACCAACTGAGCTATGAGCCCGCGTTTATTGGTGGAGATGATCGGGTTCGAACCGGTGACCTCCTGCTTGCAAGGCAGGCGCTCTACCAACTGAGCTACACCCCCAAATAAGGGCGCTTGTCTTATAGACAGCTTTATAATAATACCATTCTCAAAAACAAAAGTCAATACTATTTTCGCATTTTTTGCTAATTTTTTTAAAAAATTTCGGCGCCCCGAAAAGCGCCGAAAATCAGCCCGATTTTTGCCCGTTTTTAAGCCTAAAACATCTTCTTTTTGGCGAGGAAAACACCCGCGACGACGGCAAGGAACAACGAGATGGCGCAAACCACGCCGAAACCCCACGGACTGTTGAGTCCCGGGATGCCGCCGAGGTTCATACCGAACAAGCTGGCGATCAAGGTGGGCACCGAGATCACGAGGGTCAACGCCGTCAAGAACTTCATGATGTCGTTGACGTTGTTGGAGATGATGGTACCGTAAGCTTCCATCGTACCGTTCATAATTTCACGATAGATCGAACACATTTCCGCCGCCTGCTTGTTTTCAATGCTTGCGTCGTCGATGACGTCCTGATCCTCTTCGTACTTTTTGAGGTAGTTTTGCTTGTTGAGCTTTTCGATCACAGCGTCGTTTGCGGAAATGGACGTGGAGAAGTAGACCAAGGATTTTTGCAGGTCGAGCATTTCCAAAATGGCGTTGTTCTTCATGTTCTTTTCCAACGTGGATTGCACGCGCTGCGACGCCTTGTTGATCAAGCGCAGGTAGTACAGGAACTTGGTGGACACGGCGTACAACAGTTGGAAGGTCAAACGGGTGGACTTAAAGGTCTCCACGTTTTTGACCCTGCCGACTTTAAAATCGTTGACGACGCTGTTTTCACGCAAACAGACCGTCACGAGGTAATTGTCCTTGTGAATGATGCTCAAAGGCAAGGTGCCGTATGTATAGTAATCGTTTTCGGGGTCTTCCTCAATGATCGGCACGTCCATAAGAACCATAACGCAGTTGTCGTCCTTGTCGATACGCGCGCGCTCTTCTTCATCGAGGGCGGCTTTCAAATACTCTTCGGGGATGCCGGTCAAGGACGTGATCTTATCGACCTCTCTGTCGTCGGGGTTGACGAGATTGATCCATTTGTTGACCAAGAATTCCGAGGTGAGCTCCTGCTCCTCGGGGCAAATGCAAAGGTTCTTATTGGGATCATTATAAAGAATATCAATCATAATGCCTCCGCGAGTATCTCCGCAAGAGGCAACGAAATTACCGAATGCGGAAGGATACAGCTATATTCGTATTATCTTCGTCAGGATCCATAGCGTCCCCCTATTTGATAAAAGAAGTTTAACACCATTTTTTGAAATCGGCAAGCCCTTTTACAAAAAAAAGAAGGTTTTTTAATCAAGCTTTTTCGAGGCGGACAGATCGCGCAGGAAGGCGCGGAGATCGGTCAAGGCTTTTTGATCCTTATCTTCCCTGCTTTCCGACGGGGACAAAAAGGAGATCTCGACGGCGTCCCGTTCCTTTTTTTCACGCAAAACGAGTTTATCCGCAACGGCGACGAACTTTTCCGCCGCCCTTTCGGCGGAAACGAGATACGCGTAAAGCGAAAAATGCAACGCAACCCCGTTTGCCGCGGCAAAAAAGGCAGGCAGCGCGGCGCGAAGCAAACATTCGCCCAACGGCACGACGAAGTAAAAGGTCAAAAAGACCGCAAGCGCCGAAAGCGCTCCTACGCCCGCCATTCCCCCTTTTAAAAGCCCGCCTCTGAGTTTCAAAGAGCAAGCGGCGACTTCGGTCAGTTCCGCCGCGGACGTACGCCCTTCCGAGAAAAGAACGTAAGAAGCGCGAAAGGACGCGGGCATCCCTTTGACACACTTTTGATAAAAGAGGGATTTTCCCTCCCCCGTCAGCACCCCCTTCCTCGAAAAACGTTTGGCGCGACGGCTTGCCGCAAGCATCCTGCCGCAAACGCCGAAACGCAGCAAGAGGATCACCGCCGCAAAATAGATCGTAGGTAAAACGCACGCAGCAAAAAAGATGTATTCCGAAGCGTAATGCGAAATATAATACAACAAAACTACCGTTCCACTGAAAAATGCTTGCACGAAAATCCCGCCTTTGTCCGCGGGATCAGAGTTCTATGACTTCGTTTCTCCCTAAGACGAATATGTACTTACGAATGCGCGTGACGCCAAAACTCTTTTGAACGGCGAGGGCGTATAACGTCAGTTGCGCGCGATAGGTTTCGATAAGTTCCTCACGCGTGTGCGCGCTCAACTTATAATCTACGATGACGGCGTCCTCTTTGCCGATGGCAAGCAGGTCGATCTTGCCCTGTACTTCCACTTCGTCCTCGATATCCGCGACGCCCGCTTCGGAGGCAGGCAGGTGTAAAATAAAGCTCTTTTCCCTATAGATCGCTTTGTCTCCTACGAGCTCCGCCACCTTTTTGACGCCGATAAACAGTCGTTTTACCGAGATATCCGCCGCCTCTTCCGCCGTGATCAAGCCCTCCGAAGCAAACTTGGCAAGCATTGCGCCCGCTTCCTCTTCACTTTGCAAGGTGAAGGGCATATTCTCCATGACCGCATGATACGCCGTGCCTTTGACGACTTCCTCTTCCGGGAAAAACTTTGTCGCGGGAAGGCACCCGTCTTTCATTGCATTTATTGCCGTAACGGTGAATTTTATACCCGTTTTGGTGGCGTTTTCGTGCGGATAGCGGTAAGATAACGCCGCGCGAAGGAGATCGGCGGAACGTTTTACCGCGTCTTCGTCCGTTTTTTCCTCAACGAAGATAGGCGCGTCCACGTCGACGACCGCCGCGGAATCATAGTCCGTCACGTACTCTTTGTGCCCGTTCAATCCCGCGATCACGAGTTGTGAACAGCAAAGCGCTTTTTCTTTTTTTGTCTTAAGCGCTTGGGGCGAGATTTCCTCTGCGGCAAGATCCTTATCCTTGGGGACGCTACCCGACAGGAAGAGGTAGTTTTCCGCACGAGTAAAGGCAACGTAAAGGAGACGCAAGCAGTCTTCCTTGAGTTCCTTGACCTTTTTTTGCGTGAACAACTCGAAAAGAAGATCCTTCCCCTCGCCGGAGCCTTTGCGGCAAACGCCGAAGTCGCGATCCATACGCACGACGGTTTGATACTCCGCCCGATTGACGATCTCACGACCGAGTCCGATCACGAAAACGACGGGGAATTGGAGCCCTTTGCTTTTGTGCATCGTCATCACGTTCACGGCGTCGCGTTCCGCGATCTCCCCTTCCAGTTCCATTTTGTAATAGTTGTCGAAATAATCGATATACTCCGAAATCGAATCGCTGGCTTTGCCCGTTTTCAACGTTTCAACGAAAGACAATATCTGCCCCATCACGGCGCGACCGTCCGTCCTGCCGAGTACGGTGGAACGGAGCCTTTCTTCCACCAGCGACGAAACGAGCTCGTACAAAGAAAGCGAACTGCTTAAGAAACGATACTTTTCAATGAATTCAAAGACCTCTTTGAGCTTGGCGTCGGTCTCCGCCGCCTTGACCGCTCTCTCCGCAAAAGTCTCGCCTTCGCCGCGTAGCGCGATCTCGGCAAGTTGCTCCGCCGTAAAGGAGAACATATCCGATCGAAGCACCGAAAGCAAAGCGTAATCGTCGTTGGGACTGACCAAAAGACGCAAAAAATCCACGATCGAAGCAACGTCGGCATTTTCCGAATCTCGCACGAAGCCGCCCACGTTGACCGGGATGCCCGCCTCACGCAAACATTCGATGACCTTTTCCTGCACGGTGTTTTGCTTCATCCCCACTTGCGAAAGAATGGCGATATCTTTATACGAAAGAGTAAATTCCGCGTTGTCTTTGGTGTTGCGAAGCACCGTTTTATGCCCGGGACGCACCAGTTCGAGAATGCGGTCTCTGACCCAAACGGCTTCCTTGTATTCGTTATCCTTCTTGCGCGCTTCCCCTGCCGCCTCGCGCACGCTGTAGACCTTTTGCAAAAGGGGGTCTTTTTCCTCGGACCCATCCTTTTTGGGGTAAAAGAAGCAAGTCACGAAGCCGCTGCCGTCCGTTTTGCCGTCGCGGTTTGCCTTGGGATAATCCACCCCGCCGAACTCCTCCGTCATCAAGTTGCCGAAAACGAGATTGACGAAATCGATGACCGCATCGGAAGAACGGAAGTTTGCGTCGAAGGAAATGACCTCGGCGTTTTCGTCCGCGCCGCCTTTTTTGACTCGTTCGCCAAACAATTCCGGATCGGCGTGACGAAAGCGGAAAATACTTTGCTTGACGTCGCCCACGATGAAAAGGTCGCCCTCCCCCACGATGGCGCGCATCAATCTCTCCTGCAAGCGGTTAAGATCCTGCGACTCATCCATCATCAGATGTTTGCATCCGATCTCGCTTGCGACGGTCTTATCGTTCGTAAGAAGGGTAAGCGCTGCGTGTTCCACGTCGGAAAAATCCAACGCTTGCTCTTCCGCCTTGACGGCTTCGTAATACTCCTTGAATTTTTGCGTAAGTTCCACGACGGTAACGGCGTCCTTGGATGCGGCGGCGATCGTTGCGACCGTCTCCTCGTAACTGTTTGTCAAAAGAGAAAGTGAGATCTCTTCGATCCACGCGCGATATACTGCGTCCACACTTTCCCAAACGGAAAACGCGTCGGGGAAAGCCCTGCGTTCCGTCGCGAGGATCTTGTCCGGCTTTTTGACGCTGCGCGCCTTGTCCATCACCTCGCGCAAGGAAGCGCTTTTTGAAAACGCGGTCAAAACGTCGAGGATCGTTTTGTACTGCGCGCTCATCCTACATTCCGTTGCGGGCGGGTTGAAATACAGTTTTTCGATCTCTCCTTTTGCCGCAAGCGCGCTTTGCTTGATCTTTTCAACGAAACGTTTGATCGCGGGATGCTCTTCCGCGGGGGCAAGCGCCGTTTCTTTTGCTTTTTGCAAATACGCCGCGCCGTCCTCCGTCATCTCGGCATAGTCGTACAAACTTTGGATATATCCTGCCAAAGCCTCGTCCTCTTCCCTGCCGAAAGAGGTCAAAAAGCGGTAGTATTCTTCGGGGTCGGCGTTTTCACCGTAAAGAGAAGCGGCGGCAAACTCGTCCAGCGTTTGCTTCATCGCTTTTTTGCGATACGATTTTGCCGTTTCCTCATCCGCCAGCGACACGGTGGGCGGAAGCGACAAAAATTCAAAATGCGTTTTGACCAACGAATAACAGAAAGAATCGATGGTGCTGCAATGCAAAAGCGGCAACGCGTCAAGAGCGTCCACGATGATCTTTTTTTCCTCGCCGACGGCTTTTTTGACCCGTTCGATCAAAGAGGACGCCAATCGGGCTTTCATCTCCTCCGCAGCCGCGTCGGCAAAAGTGAGCATCACGACGGAAGAAACGGGGACCTTGTCCTCGACGATGAGCCTGATCACGCGGTCGACCATCGTCGTGGTCTTGCCCGCGCCGGCGGAAGCGGTGACGATCACCTGCTTCTTTTTGCTGTTTATCGCTTTTTCCTGCGCCTTAGTCGGCATCGTCGTACTCCTCGTTTTTCGTTTGCGTCGATTCTTTCATAATACGGTAGATATCTTCCGAGTTCGCCGTCTTTTTTGCACGGACGGATTGTTTTGCGTGACGGCAGATGCTTTTTGCTTCGCAATAGGAACAAATCAAGTTTCTGCCACCCTCCGAGCCCGTGGGGAAGACGTATCCTTCCTTGATCTCACGGACGGCGCCCGACGCCACCGCCAAAGCGTACGCCGTTTGCGCGCGGAACACCTCTTCGGGAAGAAGCATTCCCGCTTTTTCATTGAGTCCGTCCGCGCTTTCGTATACGCCCGTATAGGGGGAAGGCTCGCTGCCGACGGCGTTATCCAACTTGCGGATCATCGACCCGCGCATCGCCTTGGGCCCGTAAAGCACCTGCTCCCCGTTTTTGTTTCTGTCCGAAAGCGAATAATAAAGCGCGGCGACGGGATCGTAACCGGAGGCTTCCAACACCGCAAGATAAGCGGGAAGCTGTATCTTTTTACCTACGTACAATTCATCCGACGCTACTTTGGCGCTGCCCGTTTTGTAGT
>DMCI01000067.1 GCA_003445835.1 Clostridiales bacterium | reverse complement strand
GGGCACCAGTTGATGATCCTGCTTCCGCGGTAGATCAAACCTTTGTTGTAAAGGTTTACGAAAACTCTTTTGACGGCGCGGTTGCACTTTTCATCCATCGTAAAGGCTTCCCTCGACCAATCGAGAGAGGAACCAAGCTTCTTCAATTGCTCGACGATCCTGCCGCCGTATTGTTTTTTCCACGCCCAAGCGGCTTTCAAAAAGCCTTCTCTGCCCAGTTCTTCCTTGCTGGTGCCTTCCGCCTTGAGCTTATCCACGATCTTGACTTCGGTGGCGATGGATGCATGGTCGGTGCCGGGAAGCCAAAGGGTGGGGTGACCTTGCATACGCTTGAATCGTACCATAATGTCTTGCAGGGTATTGTTTAAGGCGTGACCCATATGAAGTTGCCCCGTGATGTTGGGCGGGGGGATAACGATGGTGTACGGATCCTTTTTGGGATCGATCTTCGGGGTGAAGTACCCCTTTTTCATCCAAGTGGCGTACAACTTGTCTTCAAATAATGCGGGGTCGTAGGTCTTTTCCATTTCCATAATCAAGTTCCTCTGTTTTAGAATTTAAGATCCATATCCGATTTGTCTTTCACGGAATTGTTTACTTGTTTTGCGAGTTTGCGCGCGTAGTCGAAAAGCGCAATATAAGCCGTCACGGTGCCAAGGGCAAGTACAACGGTGGCAATGATGCGGTAAAGGTCGTAAGTCGCTTTTGCGAAAAAACTCAAAAGCAGACCGAGCGCGTTGATAAAAGCCGCCGCTTTGCCGAAGTAGTTGCTGTGCACGATGATCTTCTTTTTTGCCAAAATGATGCCCCAGATCAACATAAAGCCTTCTTTTAAGCCAAGCGCGACGGGGAAGAAGATGAACAACATACCGATCTCGGAGTGGTGTACGAAATCGTTTACGCAAAGGCAGACCGCCGCGGAGACTTGAAGAAGTTTGTCCGCAAGGGGGTCAAGCATTTTGCCGAGATTGGTGGTGAAATTGAATTTGCGGGCGATGATCCCGTCCACAACGTCGGTCAACGACGCGAAGAGGAAGACGGCGAACGCGACGTAAACGTTGAGGTTTTTACTGCCGTCCACGGCAAAAAACACCGCGATGAACGCCGGTACGCAAAGAAGTCTTAAATAAGTAAGAATGTTGGGTGGAGTATAAAAATCTTCCTTCTTGATCGCCGTACTCATAGTATAGATTTTATAACCAAATTATAATTATGTCAATTAAAGTGCGCCAAAAGACGGCGCGCATATCAAAAAACATTTTTGCTTTTTGCGGAATAGTATGGAGTAGAACTTTTTTATAAGGAGAACTATATGAAACGAAAAATCATCGTAACGTTGCTTGTGCTCTCTCTCCTTGCTTTGTGCTTGCCGCTTGCGGCGTGCGGGAAGGAGAAGAAAGACGTCATTCGTTTGAACGAGGTCACGCATTCGGTGTTTTACGCGCCGATGTACGTCGCCTTGAACGAAGGGTATTTCAAGGAGCAGGGGCTTTCGATCGAACTGACCAACGGCGGCGGCGCCGATAAAACGATGACCGCAGTCTTGTCCGGGCAGGCGGATATCGGCTTTTGCGGGCCGGAAGCGTCGATCTACGTTTTCAACGAAGGGAAAAAGAATTATCCGATCGTGATCGGTCAGCTGACCAAACGCGACGGCTCTTTTGTGATCGGCAGGCAGGATACGGACGATTTCGATTGGCGTACCGCCTTTGTCGGCAAGGAGATCATCGGCGGCAGAAAGGGAGGCGTACCCGCGATGGCTCTTGAATATGCGCTCAGGAAAAACGGCTATGAAAACGGCGTCAATATGACCATCAATTACGACGTGCAATACGATCTGATCTCGGCGGCGTTCGACGGCGGTACGGGGGATTTTTGCACGATGTTCGAGCCTGCCGCGACCAACTTTGAACTTGCGGGGAAAGGTTATCTCATCGCGTCTGTCGGCGAAGAGGCGGGCGACATCCCGTACACCTGTTTCTGTGCGGAAAAATCTTATCTCGAAAAGAATCCCGATAAGGTAAAAAGATTTCTTGCCGCCATTCAAAAGGGTGTTGAATTCGTAAAGACCGAAAGCGCCGAAAAGATTGCCAAGGCGGTTTCTCCCTCTTTTGCTGACACTTCTCTTTCGGTGCTTACCGCCGCGATCTCAAACTATAAAAGGATCGGCGCTTACGTGGACGATATGAAGCTCAAAAAAGACGATTTCGAGCATTTGCAGGATATCATCGTCGCCGCGGGCGTGATGGAAAAACGCGCCGACTACGATAAATTGGTCGACAACGGTTATTTGGGCTGAAAAGCATAGTACGACGGAAAATGAGCGAAGTATTACGTTTGAAAAATATCTCTCATAGGTACCACGGAAAAAGCGGCGAGACCGAGGCGATCCGCTCGATGAGTTTGACTGTAGAGGAAGGCGAGTTCTTTGGGATCGTCGGACCGTCGGGGAGTGGTAAAACGACGTTGCTTTCCATTTTGGCGGGCATCTTGACGCCTTCCTCCGGCAGTGTGGAAAGAATCATTGCGTCCGACGAGATCGGATATATGTTGCAACGAGACCATTTGTTTGAATGGAGAACGATAGAAGACAACGTCCTCCTGGGGCTGGAGATACGCAAGATCAAGTCGCCCGAGCGGGTGAATTACGCGCTTTCACTCTTGAAAAAGTACAGCCTCGGGGAGTTTTTGAAGAAAAAACCTTCGGAATTATCCGGCGGGATGCGTCAGCGCGTCGCTTTGATACGGACGCTGGCGCTTCGTCCGAAGTTGATCCTTTTGGACGAACCTTTTTCGGCGTTGGATTTTCAAACTCGCCTAAACGTCGCCGAGGACGTCAGAAGTATTATTTCGGAACAAAACGTGACGGCGATCCTCGTCACGCACGACATCAGCGAAGCCATTGCGCTTTGTGATAGGGTGGCTGTCTTAAGCGCCCGTCCCGCGACGGTCAAAAAAGTCTTTGATAATCCGATCGAAAAGAGTCTTTCCTCCATTGAAAGAAGGGAGCATCCGTATTTTGCGTCTCTCTTTAAGGAGATATGGAAAGAATTGGAGTTTACAGATGAAAAAGAGAAAGGGAACGGTCAGTGAAGAGCATCTTCGCTATTTGAAAAAGGAAAGAGGTCGGACGATCTTCGTCGTGGCGATGCAGGTGTTTTTACTGTTACAATTCTTCGTCGTATGGGAAGTATTGGCTCGCTTTGAAGTCATTGACGGTTTTATTTTCAGTTCTCCGTCAAAAATGCTGGACTCGTTTAAGAGCTTATCCGCAAGCGGAGTGTTGTGGAAACATGTTTCCGCGACCCTTTCCGAAACGGTGATCGGCTTTCTTTCCGCGACGGTGATCGGGCTTGTCGTTGCTGTGGTGCTTTGGTCGGTAGAGCCGCTGAGACGCATTTTGGAGCCTTATATCGTGGTACTGAACGCGCTTCCGAAGATCGCGCTCGGTCCGATCATCATTATTTGGGTCGGCGCGGGAAAAGCGGCGATCGTCGTGATGGCGATCTTGATCAGTGTTGTCATCACGATCATAAACATCTTAAACGGGTTTTTGTCGGTGGATAAGGATAAGATCCTTTTGATGAAAACGCTGTCGGCATCTCGTGTGCAGATCCTTTTCAAACTGGTTTTGCCGTCCAATCTTTCCAACGTCATCGCCGCCTTGAAAGTCAACGTCGGAATGGCTTGGGTGGGGACGATCATGGGGGAATATTTGGTCAGCAGGGAAGGACTCGGATATTTGATCGTATACGGCGGGCAGGTGTTTAATCTCAGCTTGGTGATGTGTTCGACTTTGATCTTGACGATCCTTGCCGCGATCATGTATTTTTGCGTCCTGATCCTTGAAAGACTCGTCGCAAGATAACGTATTCCATTTATTAATATTCTACAAATTGAATATAATTCTGTCCGAATGTCTGAAAAATAAGGGCTCCCGCTATATGGCGAGAGCCCTAAAACGGCAATAAACTACTGCAAATCGTCGAATTTTTGTACGAGAACGTTGGCTTCTTTCATCATTTCCATAGAGAAATCGTCGGGGTAGCCGTACTTGAAGATTACGCGACGGATGCCGCTGTTGATGATCATTTTTGCGCAAATAGAGCAGGGCTGATGGGTGCAGTAGATCGTAGCTCCGTCCACGCTGACCCCCATTTTTGCGGCTTGGATGATGGCGTTTTGCTCGGCGTGGATCGCATAGCAGATCTCTTGACGGGTGCCGCTTGCGATGTTGAGTTTGCGTCTGAGGCACTCGCCGCGTTCCTTACAGCTTTTTATTCCGCTGCCTGCGCCGTTGTACCCGGTCGTCAAAATGCGCTTATCGCGGATGATGACGGCGCCGACTTGTCTGTTTTCTTGGAAACAACTGCTCCAAGTAGAAACCTTTTCCGCCATATCCATAAACCTTTGATCCCACTTGTCCATAGTACACCTCGAATCGTTTTTCTTACTGTACCATAAAACGGTCGAAATAATCAATACCTTATGCGGATTTTCGGGAAGATATTGCTTTAAGAAAAGTATTTTTGGGCAAAAAGGGCGTACGATCTGATGATCATAACGGCGTAATATCTTGCGTCGGAGACGAGATGATTGCTGTTTTCAAGGTTTTCAAACGCGCTTTTGATCTCGGCGAGGATCACCTTATATTCGATCCGGGCGGTATCTTCCGCGCCGCGGATCTTTTCCGCATAGGCGCTTTCCGCGGCGATGACTTTTTGTTTGTACGAGCGAATCGATCGGAGCATATCGTCCTTTTGATACTTTCCCGCCGAGAGGTCGTTTGCCGCATCGTACAGCGCGGCATGCGCTTCTTTATAGAGGTCTTTGGTTTGTTCCGCCGCCGCAAGCGAGGGATTCTTTTTGCTGTCGAAGGGCGGAAATTCTATTTTGAGTACGCCGTAGTTTTTGCTTCGTTCCGACACCTTTTCGGCGGCGCTTTTTTCGTCGTATACGTTCAAAACGACGTAATATTCACCGTTTTCTTTCAATACGTATCCGGCAGCGCCTTGTTCTCTGACCGCGGCGGCATTTTTGTAAGATACGCTCATATCTTGTGAATGAGTGGCGTAGACGGCATAATAGGCAAGGGTCTTGCTCTTTCTTTGGAAAACGGCGGTATAAGCGGATAAACTTCCTCCGCCGATCAGATCCGCCGCGACGATACTCAACGAAAAACACAAAAGGGTGATCGCCGCAGTCAGAAGGATTGTTTTGCCTTTAGCTAAGCGGCGTTTGCCTTTTTTGTCCCGTACTTGCCGGGCGGGCGCGCTTCTGGCGTCCTCGACGAAATGTTCCGCGTGACCTTTGTTTTGCTTTGTAGAATAAGCGCTCAAATGCTTTTCCATACAGAATTCTACTTGGCTTTTCGCGCTTTTATGACATTTTACGTTCTTTCCTTGATCGATTCTCTCTTTTGCATTGCGGGCGCGTGGAATAATAGGCTTAAAACGCTTGAATTATATTTTTTCTTTATGCTATAATAAACATACCGTGCTATGCGGGGAGCCAGCGGTGCCCTATACCCACAATCCGCTATAGTGGGGCAGAATGCTTTTCTCGGCTTGCGTCATGGAAGGCTGAGCGGCGCAAGGGATGTTGATCCCGGTGTCTTGTGCAACGACAACCTGTGAACCGTGTCAGGACTTGACGGTAGCAGCACTAAGCGGCGTATGTCGTGTGCCATAAGGTTGCTTCGGAGTAGTTACCTACGTTCGCGTCCGCTTCGGTGACGTCTGTCAAAAAAAGCTGCACGGTACCCTTATAAAAACGGCGGCTGCTGCCGCATGACGGAGATTGTATGGACAGAGATAATAAGATCGCGGTATTGGTGGATGCGGAAAACGTGTCCGAAAAATACGCGCAGGATCTTCTCGACGAAGTCACAAATTACGGCATTCCTACGTATAAGCGCATATACGGGGATTGGACGAATCCCCAGCTTTCCAGTTGGAAAAATTCTCTTTTAACATATTCTTTCACCCCCATCCAACAATACAGCTACACTTCCGGCAAGAATTCTTCCGACAGCGCGATGATCATCGACGCGATGGATATTTTGTATTCCGGCAAAGTGACCGGTTTTTGTTTGGTTACTTCGGATAGCGATTTTACCCGTTTGGCGATGCGTCTCAGGGAAGCTGGAATGCTTGTCATTGGTATGGGTGAAAAAAAGACGCCGCAACCCTTTATCAAAGCGTGCGAGAAGTTTATCTATCTTGAAGTTTTGAAGAACGCGGAAGAAAAAGCGGAAGAGAAGTCCGACGTAAAGAGCGACAAAGGCGAGAAGGAAGAAGATAAGAAAGAAAGGAAAGCGGCGGAAAAACCCGCAGTGTCATCCGTCGTCCCCTTGAAGAAAGTCAGGGCGGCGATCAGAGATATCGTCAATAGTATCGGCAACGATGATGGTTGGGCGTATCTTGCGGACGTCGGCAACAACCTTTCCAAGAGGATGCCCGATTTCGACGCCAGAAACTACGGCTATCGCAAACTTGCCGACCTCGTTTCCACCTTCAGCGGGCTTGAGACTGCCCGCATTCCCGTGGGTGAAAGCGGCAAAGACAGCAAAATAATGATCAAAATAAAGTAACGCGTCACAGCGATGAGAAATTCTTAAGAAGAGGCAAATTTATGTTTAACAAAGTTGATACGGGATTGGATTTTTGCGGCAGGGAGAAGGAAGTCCTTGATTTTTGGAAAAAGAACGACATCTTCCGCAAGAGCGTCGCGGCAAACGAAGGCCGCGAGGAGTATACCTTTTACGACGGCCCGCCTACGGCAAACGGCAAGCCGCATATCGGTCATATTCTGACGCGCGTCATTAAGGATATCATTCCCCGTTACCGCACGATGAAGGGGTACCACGTCGAGCGCAAGGCGGGTTGGGATACGCACGGTCTTCCCGTAGAACTCGAAGTGGAAAAAATGCTCGGCATGGACGGTAAGCAGGACATTGAGCGTTACGGCATTGAGCCTTTTGTCAAAAAGTGCAAAGAGAGCGTTTGGAAGTACAAGGGCGAATGGGAGGTAATGAGCGATCGCGTCGGGTACTGGGCGGATATGGACAATCCGTACATCACTTACGACGACAACTATATCGAGTCCGTTTGCTGGGCGGTCAAGACCATTCACGAGAAGGGCTTGCTTTATAAGGGGCACAAGATCGTCCCGTATTGCCCGCGTTGCGGCACGGCGCTTTCCTCGCATGAAGTCGCGCAGGGCTACAAAGACGTCGAAGATATGACCGTCACCGCCAAATTTAAGCTTGCGGATGAAGACAACGCTTACTTCCTTGCCTGGACCACCACGCCTTGGACGCTTCCGTCCAACGTGGCGCTTTGTATGAACGCGGATGAGGACTACGCCCGCGTCAAAGTCGGCGACGAGTATTATATCCTTGCTTCCGCGTTGGTCTCAAGCGTGATCGGCGACGGGGCGGAGGTCGTGGACGTCCATAAGGGCAGTTACTACGAACACAAAAAGTACGAGCCGCTTTTCGACTACATCAAAGGCACCAAAGAGGCGGAAAAAGCCTATTACGTCACCAACGATCCGTACGTCACTTTGACCGAGGGTACCGGTATCGTGCATATCGCGCCTGCGTTTGGTGAAGACGACGCCAAAGTCGGCAGGAAGTACGGACTTCCCTTCGTGCAGCTCGTGGACGAGCGCGGCAGATTTGTCGAAGCGGTCAACGATCTCGTGGGGGTCTTTGCAAAAGACGGCGACAAAATGATCATTGAAAAACTGGCAAAGAGCGGGCTTTTGTTCAAAAAGCATTTGCATACGCACAGTTATCCTTTCTGCTGGAGGTGCGACACGCCGCTTTTGTACTATGCGCGCAGTTCCTATTTTATCAAGACCACCGCGGTGCGTGACAATCTTTTGAAGAACAACGCCACGGTCAACTGGATCCCCCCGACCATCGGTACGGGCAGATTCGGCAACTTCCTTGAAAACGTCATCGACTGGGGCGTCTCTCGTGAAAGATACTGGGGCACGCCGCTTCCCGTTTGGGTTTGCGCCGATTGCGGCAAGATCCACGTCGTTGGCAGCAAGGCGGAGCTTCTTGAACTGTCCGGCAAATTGCCTTCGGAATTGCACCGTCCGTATATTGACCGCATCACCTTCAAATGTGAGTGCGGCGGGGAAATGAAGCGAACGCCCGAAGTGATGGACTGCTGGTTCGACAGCGGTTCAATGCCCTTTGCCCAACTCCATTATCCTTTTGAAAATAAAGAACTTTTCGAGAAGCACTTCCCGGCGGACTTCATCAGCGAAGCCGTAGACCAAACGCGTGGTTGGTTTTATACCTTGATGGCTATTTCCACCTTGTTGTTTGACAAAGCGCCGTTCAAAAACTGTATCGTTCTCGGTCACGTCGGTGACAAAGACGGCATCAAGATGAGCAAGCATAAAGGCAACGTCGTCGATCCTTGGAGCGTCCTTGACAAGCAGGGTGCGGACGCCGTGCGTTGGTACTTCTATACCGGCAGCGCGCCGTGGCTCCCCTCCCGTTTCTATGCGGAGGCGGTCTCTGAGGCGCAACGCAAATTTATGGGTACGTTCTGGAATACATACGCATTCTTTACCCTCTACGCGGGTATCGATGATTATCAGCCGCAAGACTATAGTCTTGATAAGTGCAAATTGACCTTGATGGATCGTTGGGTACTTTCCAGAATGAACACTGTCGTCAAGGGCGTGGACGAAGGTCTTGCCGATTACAAGATCACCGAAAGTGCGCGTATGATTGGCGATTTCACCGACGAGCTTTCCAACTGGTACGTCCGTCGTTGCCGCGAAAGATTTTGGGGCAAGGGTATGACGGAGGACAAAGCCGCGGCGTACACGACTCTTTATCACGTGCTTGCCACGATGTCCAAAGTCATCGCTCCTTTCGTTCCCTTTATGGCTGAAAGCGTGTATCAAAATCTTGTTGTCAACAACGACAAGACCGCGCCCATCAGCGTGCATTTGAACAGCTTCCCCGTGGCTGACGAAAAGTATATCGATAAGGAACTCGAAAAGGAAATGTCCTTGATCGAAAACATCGTTTTCCTCGGCAGAGCTTGCCGCAACAAGGCAAACATCAAAAACAGACAGCCGTTGTCCAACCTTTTTGTAAAGACCGACGTCGACGTCAAACTGGACGGTATGCTTGATATCGCGGCGGAGGAACTCAACGTCAAAAAGATCACCAAGGCGGAAGAAGGGCAGTCCTTCATTACCTACGAACTCAAACCGCAACTGAAGACCCTCGGCCCCAAGTACGGCGCTTTGCTCGGTCAGATCAGAAACTTTTTGACCACTTGCAACGCGGCGGAAGTCGTTGCGGCTGTTAAAAACGGCGGCACGTATACGACCGAACTCGGCGGAAAAGAGGTGGAATTTGCAGAGACCGATCTTTTGATTTCCACCAAGAGCGGCGAAGGCTTCAGCGCCGAGTCCGACGGCAAGATCACCGTCGCTTTGGATACCTCTCTCACGCCGGAACTCATCGACGAAGGCTATGCGCGTGAACTCGTTTCCAAGATCCAAACGATGCGCAAGGACGCAGGTTTCGAGGTCACCGACCATATCAAACTCGGCATCCTCGGCGAAGAGTCTTTTAAGAGAATCGTCAAGGAATACGATGTGGCGGGCGACGTTCTCGCGGACGAAGTTTCCTTCACCGAAACCGAAGGTTTCACAAAAGAATACGATCTCGGCGGCAAGGCCGTCACGTTGTCGGTATGCCGCATATAGCAGAGGGCTGGCGCGATTATCAGATCATCGCCACGGGCGATGGTTATAAGCTTGAGCGCTGGGGAAAAGTTTATTTGTTGAGACCAGATCCGCAAGCAATCTGGGAAGCGCCTTTTGACCTCTTTTCTTATGAAAAACTCAACGCGTATTATCGCGCCGAGGCAGGGAAAAAGGAAGAAAAGTGGGTGATCTTAAAGCCTTTCAAAGAAGAGTTTACCGTCACCCGCAAAGGGCTGACTTTCCACTTGAAGTTATCCAAAAACTTCAAGCACACCGGCTTGTTTCCGGAGCAGGCGGCAAACTGGGACGATATCGCGTCTATGATCGGCTCTGCCGGACGTGATATCAAGGTACTCAATTTGTTTGCGTATACAGGCGGCGCGACGATCGCCGCGGCTTCGGCAGGGGCTGCCGTCACGCACGTTGACGCTGCGCCCGCGATGGTGGATAGAGCAAAACAAAATGCCGCGTCCTCCGATCTTGCCAAAGCGCCTATTCGCTACATCGTGGACGACTGCTTGAAATTCGTCAACAGAGAGATCCGTCGCGGAAACCGCTACGACGCGGTGATTATGGACCCGCCTTCCTTTGGAAGAGGTCCCGACGGTGAAGTATGGAAATTGGAAGAAAACCTTTATCCCCTCTTAAAAAGGACGGTGGAAGTTTTGTCGGATAAACCGCTGTTCTTCCTGATCAATTCGTATACGACCGGGTTACAACCGACGGTGATCGCCGATCTGTTAAAACTCGTTCTCGGCAAAAAGTATACTTGCGACGTAATAGCGTATGAACTTGCGCTTCCCACCGACGAAGGGATTGAACTTCCTTGCGGTTGCAGCGGGTTAGCCACATTCAAAGGATAAACTATGAGCATCACTTACAAAGACATTCCCATCATTTACGAAGACAATCATATTCTCGTGGTCGTCAAGCCTTTTAATGTTCCTTCGCAAGAGGACTCCACCAAGGACCCCGATATGCTTACTCTTTTGAAAGAGTACATCCGCGATACTTACCAAAAACCGGGCAACGTTTTCCTCGGCTTGGTGCATCGGTTGGATCGTCCCACGGGCGGCGTAATGGTCTTTGCAAAGACCAGCAAAGCGGCTGAACGCTTATCCGAAAGCATTGTCAACGGAGATTTTGAAAAGAAGTATTTTGCCGTCCTTGCCGATCTTCCCAAGGAGAAGCGCGGCAGATTGCATAACTATTTGTTGAAGGACGAAGTCAAAAACGTCGTTTCCGTCGTGCCGATGGGCGTCAAAGGCGCAAAAGAAGCGGTTTTGGACTACGCCTTGCTTGAAAAGAAGGATAAAATTTGTTTGGTCGAAGTCAAACTGTATACCGGCAGATCTCATCAGATCAGGGTGCAGACCGCAAATATCGGTTGTCCCATCGTCGGCGACGTCAAGTACGCGGGCAAAAAGTACGTAAGATCCGATAATCTTGCGCTTTGGAGTACCGAGATCCGCTTCACGCATCCTACCAAAAAGGAAGTGATGGTATTTAGGGCTTTCCCCGACGATACAGCCTTCCCGTGGAGCGAATTTGACATCGAAAGGCATTTAAGTGTTAAAATAAAGTAATGAGCATTATACCTAAAAGACAAAAGAAACCCGTCAAGCGTTATTCTCCGAGTTTGGAAATGGGACTCGGGTTTTCGCAGGTGGAGCAAAGAAAGAAGGAAGGGCAGACCAACTGGAAAGTTATCAACACTTCCAAGTCTTATTTGCGGATCATTGCGGAAAACGTTTTTACGTTTTGCAATATCGTCACGTTTATTTTGGTGACGATGCTTTTTATCATCGGGGAATACAGCGATACTTTCTCCTCTCTCATCATCGTTTGTAACATCGTCATCGGCACGGTGCAGGGCATCAAAGCCAAAAATGCGGTCAAACGACTGTCCTTTAAGGTGGATAGTGATTTTACCGTCATACGCGATGGTAAAAAAGTGGAAGTCGCGGCGCGTAACATCGTTTTGGATGAGCTTGTCATCATCCGCGCGGGCTCAAAAGTGCCCGTTGACGGGTATATCCGCGAAGGTTCGGTGGATCTGGACGAATCCATTTTGACGGGTGAGTCCAACATCATCAAGCGCGGTGTAGGCAGTTACATCCTTTCGGGCAGTCACGTTTTGGTCGGCGAAGCTGTCGTTCAGGCAGATCGTGTGGGAATGAACAGCAACATTCACAGGATAGGTAGGGCGGCGCGCCGTTTGAG
>DMCI01000131.1 GCA_003445835.1 Clostridiales bacterium | reverse complement strand
TATCATCTACGTAGACTACTATCCCGGCAAAAAATTGAAAGACGTAACTCTTCCCGCGCATTGGAATTGGTACGATCCGAACCCGAACACCACCGAGTTGCCTACCCCCTCTTCGCAAAACAACACACTTACGGCGACGGCATCTACCGACGGCGACGCCAACCACAATTCTTATTACGGTAGATACGTCTTCGTCTCAATGAGAAAGGGCACCCCCCAAGTCACCATCTACAAGGATCTCAGCAAGGATTACGACGGCAATCCCGTGGGCGGTGTTTCCTCCTTCTCGGCAAGCGACTTCTCCTTCAGCCCCGCTTACGACGGTTCCGCGAGCATTTCCTTGAAGTTCAAGAAGGCAAGCGAGCCGGACAGCGCTTACGTGAATACCGCGCCGACAGAGCCCGGACAATACGTCTGCAAGCTGATCCTGGCGGCGACGGAATGGCACAACGAAGCCTACGCTACCAAGGAGTTTGAGATCAGAAGGATCACGGCGAGCGCCGGCGAGTTTTGGTTCGGGCAGTCCGAATACACCCGCTTCATCGGTGAATTCGACAAATACTCCTCTCGTCCGACCTACGTTATGCCCTATCGTTTGAGCGGCGTAGGATGCGATAACGACGTCACCATCTACCACAAGCCCCAAGGCGCCGACAATAGCTTATACACCACGGACCTCCCGATGCAAGTGGGCACCTACGACGTCAAAGCCATTTTGGAAAACGCGCATTATCTGCCCTCTACCGTTTACTGCACTTTGACCTTGACGGGCGGCGTACCGGTCTTTGTTTACCAAGATACGGAAAACGACGTCACCTACTCCTTCAACGCACAAAGCGCGGACGAAGATCCCACCATCTGCCTGCTCTACGACGGCATCCACACCGCAGCGGAACTGGCGGACCTTGGCGTCACGGAGAGTTACTACCTCGATTATGATTGTGATTTTGACTCCGCGTTGTGGGTCAGCCCGGACAAAGACGCCCAATACGATACCGAACGCAGGATCTACTTTGATTTTGACAAAGACGCGGGCACCATCGTCCCCTTCTCTCTCGGTGAGGTCAAATATCTCTTCTGCAAAGAATCCCACTTCCTCAAATCCGTGGGATACACCACCTTTGTCTTTGCGGTCAAGAACGGCAGTCGCGTTGTCTTCTCCTTCGAGGAAGAATATCGCACCGTCGACGAGATCCCGAACCGTGGCTGGTATTTAGAAGGCACTTGGAAAATGAAGGACGACGAGATCACCTTCTTCCCGCTTAGCGGCAGTAAAGAATACTACAAAGTGAGCGAAGATCCCGAAGATATCCTGCTCCGCATCGACTACGGCGAGCTCTTCGCCTTGATCACCATGACCTTCACTCCCGACTCCGAGCTCAGAGGAGGCAAGGAGCCCGATCCCATCAGCGAGACCTACGCCTTCTTCAAGCAACACGGGCAGCGCAATCTTTATATCTTTGAAGGCGCGATCACTTTGAAGGATATCTTAGACGGCGCGACCGCTCTTACCTCCGAGCCGTTGATGTGGGCTTACGACGAAGACGCCGAGATCCTTGCTGTCGGGCATGACGGCTTGAGAGGAGCTAGGATGAGTTGGTACTGCTCCTTCTACAAAGAGGGCGACGAATGGGTCCCCGTCGGCAGCGCGGGTGAGTGGGGAGAGTTTGCAGACGTCTGCCATTATACCTACCTCTATTGGTTGGACGAGAACGAGGATTGGCATACGACGACCTACGTTTTCATAAACGTCGAAAGCGGTAGATGCTATTACTACTTTGTGACCGAGGGCATGGCTCCCCTCAGCTACGCCGAGATCGTCGCCATCCTTACGGACAAAAATTCCGTAGTGGGTGAAGATTACTTCTGCGGCGGTGGATGGACGTATAACTATTCCAACTTCGCTATAGAATCCGCAGATACCGGCGCGAGTCTCTTCTATCTTGACAGCTATGATTTCGGCGTCGGCCCCGTCGGCGACTGGTTCCACTTCAGCTACAACGGTGAAGATTACTTCCTCTTTTCGCAAACCCCCTCCGGTGGCAACGCCAACGCCTTTGACGGCAAAGAGTATACCGCAAAGCAACTTGCGCATATGGAGCTGGAATTGCTCGACCATTACGGGATCATCGATCCATACGATTACGTGTATTGGGTGTGGACCGGATACCACTCCGACACCTTGGTCTTTGACATTGATGACCTGCAGATCGAGATCGTCATTGACGGGCATGAAACCACCGTTTGCACCGGCACGCCTTTGTACGTCTATCACGACGTGAAAGGCAACGCCACCTACTCCTTCAATTCGATGAATGCACGGGAGGACAATATCGACCGCTGCTTCGTCTACGACGGCATCTACGATATAGATGAATTGGAAGGGAGTATCCCCTCCAAGTTCTACTTCGCGAGTTGCGCTCAAAACACCGTCGTTTGGATCTCCGAGACAGCTGACCCCGATTTTGATGAAATGGTCATCTTTGACCTAGATCGCGATACGGGGGTCATTGAGCCCCACAACCTAGGCGAGGTAAGATATCTCGCTTATGACGAAGTTATCGTCGACATGGACGAAAACGATATGCCCATCACCCAAACATACACCCTTTCCTTCAATTTCGTGGAGGATGACGACAAGGATAGCTACTACGTCTTCCAATACGAAGGCAAGTACGACACGGCGGAGGAGCTCCCCATCATCGCCTATTGGGCAGGTGACTGGTCGCAAAATGACAACAAGATCACGTTGGAACCGAGATACAGCGACCCCAAATACTTCAAAACCAACGAAAACAGCATTGTTTTGAGCATGGATTACGGCGACTTGTACGCTTTGATCCCCATGCCCGGAGCCCCCTCGACAATGACCATAGGGTTGTTCACACAAGACGATAACCGCATCTGCTTTATGTTTACGGACCCGGTCACGGAGGAGACCCTTTACGACGTGAAGGCAACGCCTCTCCCGATAAACTGGTTCTACGAAGAAGACGCAAAAATGATCGCCTGGGGCGCCCACCAAGAAAACTGGTCGTACACACTCTATTTGGATGGCGACGAATGGAAACCCATTTCTTCCGATTCCGAAAGGATCTGCTACTACACCTACGATTACGAAAAGGACGGCGAGGGCAACTGGTACACGACGACTTACCTCTTTACGACGGTTTATAACAGCAACGAAAAGAAGCTGTACGCATTTAATAGAGAGGGAAGGATAGCGCCTTTGACTTATGCCGAGATCACAACCGTTCTTGCAAAGGAGAACCCCACCGAAGCGGATTACTATTTGGTCGAGGGCGGTTGGTACAGAACGAACTACCAAATCTGCACTACCGTGGGACTTTCCTGGATGCTTAACCGTGAGGAGATCTACCTTTCTCAATACGGCGATTGGTTTACTGTAACGGAAGACGACGCCACCTACCTGCTGACGCACGATGGCAACGGATGGATCGGAGACGTTTGGACCTTTGACCCCGAGGCATATACCGCAAAAGAGATCGCGCATATGAATAACCGATTCGCAGAGGACGCGGGCATCATTGTGCTCGCCGATGATCTGGGGTGGATTGGGAGCGGATCCGATATCGTCAAGTTCGGCAAAGCAGACGGCACGCCGAAGCCCTACGCCGCGGACGAGACCGCCCATACTTTGACCCCCTTGGAAGCAGGGGAACCTTGGTGCATCGGGTACTTCGTGCAGGACGACGAAAGTTTTGCAACGCCCATAACGTACACCCTGGTCTTCCGCGCATATACGGACGAGATCGGCGTCGTATACTCCGCCCAAGGAGAGTACGACTGGAGCAACATTGACCAAGCGGAACTTACCCTCTTTGGCGAATATGAGAACACATATAATAACTACTATTGCGTCTATAACAATGAGTTTTATGAGGCGTATAAAGTGGATGGCAACTTCGCCATCCTCGACGAATCCAATAGCATCGGCATCCTTTGATAAGATAAACTTAATAAAAAAGCGGATCGATCTGATCCGCTTTTTTTATATAAACTCCTAACTACGCGCTACAGGTGCATTTCACGCTCAAAGAGCATTTAACGAATTCGTCGAATAAGGGGGAGGCGCGGGAAGATCGTTCGTTTCCGAGCGATAGGCGTACCGGCGTACGCTGAGCGAGGAAACGGACGAAAACAAAAAAACAACAAATTTTTTCCTTTTCCGAATACTCGCTTTATTCCAAACAAACCCATTTTGTCGATAAAGGGTTTATAAAACAAAAGATGGCAACGCGTTGCCATCTTTATACTCTTGTTTTTTTGTTGTTCTTGCAAGCAAAACCCCTTATTCCCACTCGACGGTTGCAGGGGGCTTACTGGTCACGTCGTACACCACGCGGTTGATGCCTCTGACTTCGGACGTGATGCGGCTGCTGGCTCTTTCCAAGGCTTCGTAGGGGATCCTGGTCCAATCCGCCGTCATAAAGTCGTCCGTGGTCACAGCGCGCAAAGCAAGCACGTAACCGTAGCTTCTGGCGTCGCCCATCACACCCACGCTGCGGGTATCGGTGAGAACGGCAAAATACTGGTTGGGGGCGTCGTCCTTCATCGCCGCCTTGATCTCCTCACGGAAGATGGCGTCCGCGTCGCGCAAAAGGTCTGCTTTCTCCTTGGTGATCTCCCCGATGATCCTGACGGCGAGTCCGGGACCCGGGAAGGGTTGACGCCAAACGAGGTCCGCAGGCAAGCCGAGCTTCAAGCCGACGGCGCGTACTTCGTCCTTAAACAGGTCGCGGAGAGGTTCGACGATCTCCTCAAAATCAATGACGGAAGGCAGTCCGCCCACGTTGTGATGGCTCTTGATGGTGCTGGCGTCCCCTTTGCCGCTTTCAATGACGTCGGGGTAAATGGTTCCCTGACAAAGGAAGTCCACCTTGCCGAGGATGCGCCCTTGCTCCTCAAAGACGCGGATAAACTCCTCCCCGATGATCTTGCGCTTTTTTTCCGGCTCGGTGACGCCCGCAAGCTTTTGAAGGAAGCGGGACTCCGCGTTGACCCTGACGAGGTTCATACCGAACTTGCCCTTAAAGGTGTTTTCAACGAGGTCGCCCTCCCCCTTGCGGAGAAGACCGTGATCCACGAAGACGCAGATCAAGTTGTCGCCGACAGCCTTGTGCATCAAAGCCGCCGCCACCGAGGAATCCACGCCGCCGGACAAAGCGAGAAGCACCCTTTTGCCCGCGCATTTTTCCTTGTAGCGCTTGACCGAGGCTTCGATAAAGCCTTCCATGCTCCACTCCTTTTTGCAGCCGCAGACCTCAAAAAGGAAGTTTTCAAGCAT
>DMCI01000098.1 GCA_003445835.1 Clostridiales bacterium | reverse complement strand
CGCTCTTGACGAATGCGCGCGCGTGTGGTATAGTTAAAAGGATGAAAAAAATCGTTTGCGTTATTTTGATTTTTGCTTTGACCCTCGCCTTTTCGGTGAGTTTTTTTGCTTGTAAAGACACGCGTTCCGCAAACGAAACCAAGGATAAATCGACCCTTGCCGCCGAGGTGGTGGACGCCGTCTTCCCCGCCGAACGCGATGATAAAGCGGAGATCAAAACCGCACTTCTTTCCCTTTTGGAGACGGCGGAACTTGAGGACGCCGAAGTCCTTTCCGTCCTCGCGGGATTAAAGTCCAAGGCGGAGGACATCCCCGACGCTCTTCTTGACCTCAAAAACAAAGACTACGCCGTCGACCACGCCGCAAGTTATCAAGACGCCTTACAAGTCGTTTCGTCATCGGTCAGCCCCGAGATCGCCGGCAGAGTGTTTTACGCGGCGGCAAAAGACGTAAAAACCGACCTACCTTATTCCGTCGTCGACTGTGAAAAACTTGCCGCCCTGCTCCTCGGCGGGGACGATCTTTTTGACGTGGAACTGAATTTGTTAAACGGCAAAACCGAAAACCTTAACGAAAAGCAACTCAACACCGCGATGATCACCCTCGTATCCGCCCTTCGCAAAGCGACGGGCATTTCGGCGGGGGCAAAAGACTTCCTTTTAATTCTTGCGGAAAACGCGATCGATGGATTTTTCGAGGCGGAAAGCTCAAAGCTGAGCAACGAAACGCTTGAACAAATGCAACAAAGCAAAGAATTTCTGCTTTCCGTTGCGGAAGTTTTTTCAGATAACTACGACAACGTCCTTACCTTTGCGGCGGATTACTTTGCGCAAGCGGACGCAAGACTCTTTTTGGGGCTCCCCTACGAGCAAAAAGAATGCACCACCTATTACGGCTACACCTATACCCCCTGGACGTGGACGCCCATCAGCAAGGAAGAATACGACGCGCGCGCAGGCGGTTACGATGAGTATATCGCAAAAGAGGAGACCTTGAACGGCTTTACGGTGGACGGCGCCTTCGTTTCCGTCTCGCCCGCCGATTCCGCTTTAGCGGACAAAGCGTACCGCCTGTTCACCGCACACAAGACGTATACTCTCTTTTCCGACGAGAAAAAGACCGCTTTCAAAATGACGCTTACCGCGTTGCTTACGACGCTTGCCGAGGAGCAAGACGCCGTAGCCGCCCTGCTTGGACTTGACCTAAACGAAACCCCCGCCACGCAGACCGCGACCTTTGAAGAACTGATCGCATCGCTTCCCGCCCTTGCGTCCTTTGACGCGACGGACGGCGTTTCCGACGAGGAACGGCTCGTTGCGCAAAACGCTGAGGACACCCTCGTCAAATATTTGCACGGGTACTTTCCCAATATCGCATTTGAAAAATAAAAAAAGCAGTCCGCATCGGACTGCTTTTTTTGTACTTTTTAGCACTTGATCAGAATTTTCAGATAATTGTTTTCACTGTCTATCGACTCGGTAAACGCACTTGGCGCTGCCAAAAAGTCCACCGTCTTATCCGCAATGTTATCCACGCGCACGACCTCGTTGGCAAGGAGGTTGATGGCGGAATTCATATCCGCGGCGCCGTTGTTGATGCCGATAACGGAAAGTTGCCTGCCCATGATGGCGGAGATATCCGCGTTGAGCTTACTGACGAAGCTGTCGTAACCGACGATGCCCACCTTGCCGCCTTCCGCCGTAAGCGAAAACGCCAATTGCGGTTGCTGAGCGGAACGACACTCAAAGACGGTGCAGTCCGCCATCTTGCCGCAAGTGATCTGACGGATCCTGCGCGCCGCGTCCTGCTTGGACGAGTTGATGCGGTAGTACACGCCGAAGGACGCCGCTTCCTCAAGCTTCTTTTCCGAACGGTCGATGATGATGGGGATCGCCTGGTAGTAAATGGCAAGTTGCGCGAAAATAAGCCCCAACGCGTTGGCGCCGAGGATCGCCACGTACTGCTCGTGCTTTAGGTCAAGCTTGTCCATAAGCCCCGCCGCGATGCTGATATACTCGGCAAAGACGCCCATATCTTCGGTGATGCTTTCGGGCAAAGCGTAGACCGCGCTCTCGGGCAAAACGACGTAATCGGCAAGATATCCGTCCATATCCAACCCACGAGTGAAAAGCCTGCCCTTCTCATCCTTCATATAGGGAGAAAGAAGCACGCGTTCCCCTTTGCGGAAGTTGCTGCCCTCGTTGACTTCACTGATGACCGCCGTTGCGATACGCCCCGGAACGATGGGGAGAGAAACGTCGGTCTGACCTTCGTAAACGGCGATATCCGCGCTGGTAAGCCCCAGCTTGGTCACCTTAACTTTTACGTATCCGGGGAGCAGATCGCCTTGGACTTCTTCCATCGAAAGCGTCTTGGGCCCCACAATTTTCCAAACTTTCATAGTTCACCTTCCTATCAAGGTAAAAGTATTATACCACGTTTATCAAATAAAGTAAAGAAACTGCTCATAATTCCGCCCGCGCGCGTTCTTCTCGCGCAAAATATGATATAATGAGATTGCGCGCCGCGATTCCGGTTTTTTCAATACCTAACGCCGGTCGTTTTTACGAGGAGGATACGGAGCGGAGCGTATGCGGCTTTTGCCGCATTTTTTATTAAACGAGGAGGAAAATATGATCTACGTAGGAATAGACGTTGCAAAGGACAAGCACGACTGCCACATTATGCGAAACGACGGCGAAGTCGTGGTGGATAACTTCACTTTTGAAAACTCCAAAACGGGGTTCGAGTTGTTTGACCGCCTCGTCAAACAAAGCAAAAAGCGAAAAGAGGAAGTAAAAATCGGGCTGGAGTACACGGGGCATTACTCACAAAACATTCTGGAACACTTAAAGACGCAAAAATACGCAGTCCTGCCCCTCAACCCTCTTAAGGTGAATATGTTCAGGAAGTCCAAGACCCTACGAAACACCAAAACGGACAAAAGCGACGCAAGATACATCGCCGAAGTTACGGCGGAGACCGAGATCGAAAAGCGCCGCCACGTTTCAAGCGACGTGCGCGTCTTGCGGTCTCTCACCCGCTACCGTTACCGCGTGCAAAAGACGATGCAGGTCACCAAAAACCGCTACCGACGTGTTTTGCAACTGGTCTTTCCGGAATTTGAAAAGCACTTCAACGTCAACTACCGCAGCGCGATCGAGCTGATCGGACGCTACTCCTCCCCGCGGGAAGTTTTGTCGGCGGACAAAGATCGGCTTGTCAAAAACTTGGACAAACTGTCCTACGGCAGATACGGCAAGCGAGCGGACGAACTGATCCAAGCGGCGGCAACGAGCATCGGATCAAGCAATGCGGGAGACGCCTACGAACTCAAGCGCCTTGCCAAAACGATCTCCTTTTTGGAAGACGAATTGTCGCTCTTGGAAGAAAAACTCCGCGCGATCCTGGACAAACTCAAAAGCCCGATCCTCACCATCCCGGGGATAGGCGTCAACACCGGCGCCACCATCCTTGCCGAGATCGGAAACGTAAAAAACTTTCCGAACGACGCAAAACTGCTTGCCTTCGTGGGGTGCGAGCCGACGATCTACCAATCGGGCAAATTCGTATTGACCCGCACGTCGATGGTGAAAAAGGGTTCCAAATACCTACGAAACGCCGTCTTTCAGGCAACCAAATCCGCCTACGTCACCGACCCCGTAATGCGCGCCTACGTCGACAAAAAGCGCGCCTCGGGCAAGCACTTCTTCGTCGCTTTATCGCACGGAATGAAAAAGATGGTGCGCATCCTCTACGCCGTCCTAAGCAGCGGAAAACCTTACGAGCCCCCGACAACGATAAAAATCACGGAGCCTTGCTTGACCCCGTGATCTTGATGCTTTCAACGATCCCTTGCTTTTTCGACCGCTTTTTAAAAAACAAGCGTCCATTCAAAAGCGAGCGCGGAGAGTGACGCTTAGACAAGGCTCGATGAAAAAAGGTGCAGGCGCGTACTCCTTGTACGTAACTGCACCGTTTTTGAATCAGTAACGAAGTATAAGCGCCGCTATACGCGCTCGCTTATGCGTTGGTTCCTCTGACCGCAAGCGCCACCGCACCTAACAGACCGGCGTCGTTTTTAAGTTCAGCCGTTTTTACTTTCACCCTACCGTTCACGCCCGCACCGTACACGATGGAATTGAGCTTGCGCGAAACCTTTTTGATGAAGTAATCGCCTTGATTGCTGATGCCGCCGCCGATCAAGACCACGTCGGGACGGAACACGTTGACGAGCCCCGAAAGCCCCATCGCCACGTAGGTGACGTAATCACGGATAACTTTGAGTCCCGCTTTGTCCCCCGCCTTTGCCGCGTCGAAAGGAACGATGCCGCTTCTGCCGTTTTTTTGCCACAGGGAAGCAAGCAAGCTGTCGGGATGGCGTTTGACCGCCGCTTCGGTTTGACGAAGAAGAGCGGATGCGGAAGCGTACGCTTCAAAGCAACCGCGGTTGCCGCAGGAGCAAGGTTCACCTTTCATTTTGATCACGATGTGGCCGCCTTCCGCGCCCGCGCCGCCTTTGCCGGTGATCATCTTGCCGTTTGCGATGATACCGGTGCCGACACCGGTGCCAAGCGTAACGAGTACGACGTCCGAAAGCCCTTTTGCCGCGCCGAAGACCGCTTCCCCGAGGGCAGCCGCATTGGCGTCGTTGCCCACGTATACGGGGCAAGCAAAGTGCTTTTCCATTTCCTTAACGATGGGCGCGTTTTCCATCTTGATGTTGTTGGAGTAAACGATCACGCCCTTTTTGCCGTCCACGGTGCCGGGAGTGCCCATCCCCACCGCCGCGATCTCTTTTTCATCCACGCCCGCTTTTGCGGCAAGCGACTTGATGAAAGACGCGGTGGAAGACGCCATTTCGGCGCAGGTGATCGCTTCTTTGGTAACAAAACTGTCTTTTACGAGGATCTTGCCCTCTTCCGTCGCAAGGCAGCACTTGATGCTCATGCCTCCGACGTCTACGCCTGCATAAATCATAAACACCTCTTAGTTGATAAACTCTTCGTAAATGGCGTTGATAGCCTTTTCGTAATCTTCGCCCGAGACTGCCACGATAATGTTCAGTTCGCTGGAGCCTTGGTCGATCATCTTGATGTTGACGCCCACGCGGGAAAGCGCGGTAAAGAGCCTTGACGCCGTGCCGGGCTTATACGCCATACCGTGACCCACCGTTGCGATCAAAGCAAGGTCGGACTGGATCTCCAAACGGTCGGGACTGACCGCCTCACGGATGCCTCCCACAAGGTCTTGAAGCTTGCCGCCGATCTCGGTATCCGCGATGATCAAGGTCATCGTATCGATGCCGGAAGGCAGGTGCTCAAAACTCATATTCAAGTTTTCAAGAACGGACAAAAGCTTCCTCGTAAAGCCGATCTCGTTGTTCATCATCGACTTTTCGATGAGAATGCTCACAAAGCCCTTCTTGCCCGCGATACCCGTGATCAAACGCTCGTGTTGCAAAACGCCCGGAAGGATCATCGTGCCGGGATTTTCGGGATCGAAGGTGTTTTTGATATTGATGGGGATATTTGCCTTTCTGACCGGGAAGATGCTCTCGGGATGAAGGACGTTTGCGCCCATGTAGGAAAGTTCGCGAAGTTCACGGTACGAAAGCTCGGGGATGGGCTTGGGATTCTCCACGATACGGGGGTCAGCGGTCAAAAAGCCGTTGACGTCCGTCCAGTTTTCGTAGATCTCCGCCTTGACCGCGCGCGCGATGATGGCGCCCGTCACGTCGCTGCCGCCGCGGCTGAAGGTACGGATCTGCCCGCTGGAGGTGCTACCGTAAAACCCGGGGATCACGACGCCCGTCGTAACGTCCTGCAAACGCTTACGCGCAAGGTCGTTTGTGTATTCCGCGTTAAATTGCCCGTTGTCCGCAAAACGAATGATCTCACGGGCATCCAAAAACTCGTAGCCGAGATATGCCGCAAGAAGCATTGCGGAAAGCCTTTCGCCCTGCGCCGCCGCATAGTCGGGGATGGGGGAGGCGACGACGCCGGCCTCGATCTCCTCAAACACCGCGGCAAGGTCGACCTTATCTTCGATGCCGAGGTCTTTTGCAATGCCGTTGAAACGATCGAATATCGGTTGCAACAGGGAAGAAAGTTTCTTGCCCTTTTTGCACTCCGCATACGCGTTGAGCAAGCTGTCGGTGATCTTGATATCTTCCTTAAAGCGCTTGCCCGGCGCAGATACGACGATATACTTGCGTCTTTCGTCCGAGCGGATGATATCCGCCACTTTTTTGATGGTTTCACCCGACGCCATGCTACTGCCGCCGAATTTGCATACTTTCATAGTCTACTCCTTTCTGACGTTGTCGATGATGACACGACTTTCCAAATAATACCTTTTTTCTTCCGCTTCTCCCATTGAGAAGGTCTTGCGCGGGAGAGATCCGTGCTTGACCACGTAAGGGAACAGATCGCTCTTTTCCATCACGGGCATAAAGATCGCCACGCCGTCCTTAGCCGCCGCCACTTCCGCAAGGTTTTTGTCACCGTGGATGTAATCCACCGAGACGCCCTCGTGCGAAGCGATATACTTGTCGATAAACTCCTGCACCGCCTTAACGGCTTCCGCCGCGACGCGCGGGACGGAAACGCCGTACATTTCACCGCGGTAAAGCAAGGAAACGTGACCTTCGCCGGAAAGAGCATCGGACATTTCCTTGATAAAATCCTTGCCCGCGCCGAAGATCACGCGGTGGATCGCCTCGAAGACGAGATCGTCGTCGTAGAGGTTGCCCACTTCCGCAAGGACGTAACGCGCGGGATGCGCTTCCCTTTCGCTTTCGGTCAGGCTGGGTTTGATCCTCTCCCACAAAAGTTTTGCGGTAGCAACGGAATGGTTGCCGTCACCGACGGCAAAGAGGAAAGGCGTCTTGTCGCCGTAGCGCTTCACCATACGTTCCTCACTGCCAAGCGCCAGCAAAGCGTCCAGAATAGGTTGCGGGTCCTTCAAAAGATAGCCTTTGACGGAGCCGCCTTTCATATTGAGTTCGGTCGAATATAAGAGGTCGTCCTCGGTGACGCTTGCGCGAGCGCGCTCAACGACCGTCTTATCCTCGTCGTCGATCAAGATCAAAACGTGCGGCAGTTCCAACAGCGCGTTTTCACGGATGCGCAAACGGACGGGAAGTCTTTCCTTGACCGTCGCTTCGGTGGCGCGGATGGGAAGTTTGCCCGTCGTGAAATCGTATTGTTCAAGATCTAGCGCAAGCAGGATGCCGGTGCGCTTGTGCCCGTAAGAAGTGATCCTTTCGGTCAAGATAACGCCGTCGATCTCACGGAAGACCCCTTCCGAAAGATACTTTTGCATATAGGAGTTGATGCTTTGGATTCTCTCCTCCATATTGCCCTTTTCAAGATAGTACTCGGGGAAGATGATGTTGAGCGCGGAAACGTCGCCGCAGTAGTCTTTGAGTTGCTGCCAGTATTGCCCCTGCGAGGTAAACTGGTCGCAAGCGATGACCGCCCACTTTTTGAGATCAACGTCTGCGTTGGGTAAAAGAACGCGAGGTATTTTTACGATGTCTTTCATCATCTTTTGGTGTTCCTCCCGAATTGTCTGGAATTTCTGCGGCTGAGGTCGGTGATGCCAAAGGCGGCGTCCAAAGCGTCCATAAGTTTTTCGCCGGTGATGTAGCGTTTGATATCGCCGTTTTGCACCAAACTGATGATACCCGTCTCCTCACTGACGACGATGGTCAAAACGTCGGTCTCCTCCGTGATGCCGATCGCAGCGCGGTGACGAGTGCCGAGATCCTTGCTGATAGAGGGGTTTTGCGAGAGGGGGAGGAAGCATCCCGCCGCAAGAACGACGTTGTTTTTGATGATGACGGCGCCGTCGTGCAGAGGGGAATGCGGATTGAAGATGCTTTCCAGAAGAGGGGCGGACAAAGCGCCGTTTAGGCGGATACCCGTATCCAACATATTGGAAGAAATGATGGTGGGACAAACGACGATCAAAGCGCCGATGTTGTTTTTGGAAAGGTTTTGGCACGCCTTGACGATCTCCCCGGAAGCGTAACGAAGGTCATCCTCGTCACGACCGTTGTGCAGTTTGGCGTAGACGTTTTCTTCCGCCTGCCCGCCGAACTTGGCAAATAAAAGTTTCAAATCGGATTGGTAAACGACCGCGCTTGCGGCGATAAACATCACGGCAAGGAAGCGCATGATCTCCCTTGCAAAGAAGATGGAGCGGATCTTAAAGACGGCGATCACCACGTCCAGCCCGATGAAGAGCAAGGTGAACAGCACGAAAAACAAGCCCACGCGATAATTCTTTTTGCGAAAGAAAAACACCATGACCGCGATCAAAAAGATCAAAACGAACACCGCGTCCACAATGGAAAGCCATCCGAAGGTACCTTTTTCGAAATAGTTCATCAAAACGTCCATACGCGTCACCTCTTAATAAACTATTTCAAGTATAATATACCGCGCGAAAAAAATAAAGCGAAACGAAGTAAAAACTCGTTAACCGCCGTTAAAAACGGAAAACGTCGTCATCGTCGTCATCGGAAGGCTTCGGTTCCTCGCTCTCCTCGTCTTGCGTTTCACGGAATTCCGTATAAGGGTCGTCTTTGCTGCCGTTCAAACCGGGATCCCAAGCCACCTGTCGTCTGTCTTTTCCCTGTTTGACGTACAAGAGGATCAAAAACGCGATCAAAAGCGCCGTCCCGATGGCAGAAATCAACAACACGGCGAGCGAACTGTCAAGATCCGCGGCGGAAATTTCTCCCTGCGCTTTATCAAGGGCGGACGCAAGGTCTTTCCCCGTCACGCCGTGGTAGACAACGGAAGCAACGGCGTCAAGTCTTGCCGCGGTTTTTGCGGCGCCGCCATTGAAGCCGTCTATGCTTTCTATCGTATCAAGAGAAGTCCCTTCGATATCACCTTTGCGGCTGTAACGATAAAGACCGCAGTCATAATCCCACGCGCCGCCGACGAAATTCACGCAAGGTACGTCCTCCGCCATAAAGAAGCGGTTGACGCCGAGAAGTCCCAAATGCGCATAGCTGTAAGCGTCTTCCTCTCCGTAAGAGAGCGCCACTTGTTTCTTGTAAACGGGAGGAGCGGAAATATCCGCGCCGACTTTTTTTATCACGTTGCGGAAATATTTTTCCTGCGCGCGAGGCACGTCGTCGGCATACAGATAGTCGCGGTCACCCACCCCGACGCCGTCAAGATTGACGTATAGAGCGATTTTGTCATTTTCAACGCCGCAATCCTTGACACGGAAATCTCCGAAAGCCTCGATGCCGCCCCAAAACGCGATGACGATATCGTACTCCGTCGTCACGGCGGAAAGCAAACGTGCAACAGAAAGAAGAGTCCCGACCGAAAGCGCCACGGTCCCGCCGTTTCCCACACCGTAACTGTCTTGCGGCTCATATCCGCCATAATAGCATCCGATCAAAACGCACTTTCCCTTGCCGTTGTTTTTAAAGCCGAGGACGTGCTTGTAATCGTAAGCGACCTTCGCGCCGACATCGTTCTGTCTGTAAAAGCGGAACGCAGGCGTTTGTACCGCATAACCGAAGTTTGTCAAAGCGGTTGCCAAAGTATTTGCCGCGGCGGCTTCCCCGCCCGAAAGAATGTCGCGCCTCGCGTGATTTTGCGCGTAAGCGACGGCGTAATCGTAGGAAGAAGGCGTCTCCGCAACGGCGGTCACCCCCGCAAACAACAAGGAGGAAAGCGCCAACGAAAAAACCAAAATCAGCAAAACAAGCTTTTTCATCTGAGCACCTCCACGAGGGTCAGCGCAAGCGAGATCGAAAGAAGGATCAGCGGCAATAAGATCAAAGAGTACGCAAGCGTCTTTTTGTCGTAATCGTGCGAATAATTCTTAAGAAAATGCCTGACGATCAAAACCAAAGTTCCCCACAAAACGAAGGTGCGGATCGCGCTGAGCACCCGCCCGAAAGAGGGGAAGAACACCGCCGGCAAATGCACGACGCCGCAAAGAAAAAGTCCGCAGATCAAAAAGGCGTAACACCCTTTTTCAAAATCACCAAACGGAATGGAAAAAGGATACAATCTTCCGCTTTTTTTGATAAAAAGAATATTGCTGATACGAAAAGCGACGTAGACGAGCGCTTTGGAGATCAATGCAAAGAGCACGACGGAAACCAATCCGACCGGGATCAGCAACGTCGCATAGCCGGTCCCCGTCGTATACGCCGAGGTGGCGGCGATCATCAACAATTCCGAAAGCACCGCAAAAAGCATCATCACGCCCGTGATGGCATACAGCAAAAACCTGTTTGTTCTTTTTAATAATCCGATCACTTTTTCCTCGCTTCGATCGCTTCTGCGATCGCAAGATCCATTGCGTTTTCCACGCCGATGGCGCCCGACTTATAGTCCTGCTCCAAAGAATACATCTTCATAAGTATTGCCAACAACTGTCTGGGCGTATAATTCGCCGCCGCCCGTTTTGCTTTTTGCAGCGGATACGGCGATACGCCAAGCGCCTGCGCCAACGCCGCGTCGGGTACGTTTTTGGCAAGTTTGGCGTGCAACATCAAGCGGATATAGTCGGTCAATTTGGTAAAAAACGGCGAATACTCCGCCGGGTTCCTCGCCAGCGAGGATAAGACTTCGTACGCCCCCGTGTAACTGCCCCGCGCGATCGCGTCGGTAAAGTCAAACACGCGGTAAGAGTAACTGGGTTCCACGTACGCCGCGACGAGATCGTCGGTGATCTCCCCGAGGGCGATCATCTTCAAAAGCTCGTTTTTGATGCGGGTCATATTCATCTCGGTATAGGAAGCGAGCTTCCTTGCCGCGGACGAGGTGACAGAGCCGCCCATTTCCCTTGCCAAACGTTCGATGTAGGGGACGAGTTCCCCTTCCGTCACGGCGTCGAAAGTAAAGGCGCGTTCCCCTTTCACTTTGCCTTCGCAGTTGTAGATCAGAATGACGCCCGAATCGACGGGCGAACGAAGGTATTCCTCCAAGATCTTTACGTCGGCGTCCTTGAGTTTGCGGTCACGGATAACGACGAGTTTGCGCTCCGCCATCATCGGGAAGTTCTGCACGCCGAACACCGCGTCTTCCACGGGTTGATCGTCGCGGAGCACCTCGGTATCGAGCTCGGAAGAAAGCGCCAAAAGATCCTTGTAGGCAAGTTCCGCCCAGTACTTATCTTCCCCGTCGATGCGGTACAAGGGGGCGATGTCACCCCTTGCTATTTGCGCTTTAAACTCGTAGTAAAGCATTATTTTCCTTTAAAATCCGACGTTGCCACGACAGCCGCGCCGCAGTCCGCGGGGTTTTCCGCCACGACGTCCCCCGTTTGCACGGCGTGATCCAAGCGGAAAGCCGCCGCCCAAGCAAGCAGATCCCCTATCTTATCTTTGGGGATGGGTTTATCGGTCTTGACGCTGACCACACCGCCGTATAAGCCTTTCAAAAGAGTGGTCACCACCCGTTCCGGATGGGTGAACTCCGCCTTGCCGTATTTTTCGCCGCGAGGACAGCCGTTACCGCTGACCGTTACGACGCCGTCTTTTTCTTCCACGGTGAGCGAGCAGCCCATCGGGCACATGATACAAGTGGTATTCATCATTCCTCCGTATAGATCGATATATCACCTTTGATCAAGTTTTTATCGACCTCGATGTTTTGCATTTCGCCCGGCGCCATCACAAGCGTCTTTTTGCGTTTGATGACTTCCCCTTCGCTTTGGACAACGACCGTTCTGCCGCGGTAGACCTTGTCCACGCGGAAGTACAGCTTCACCTTGCCTTCCCCTTGATGCACCTTTTGCGGCAAAGCGTAGCGCACCCCGCCGGAAGGCGTGACGGATACGGTACTTCCGACGCAAAGTTCTCCTTTGGAGAAAGCCGCCGCCGATCTGCCCGCGACGAAGGCTTCTTCGCTGACGTTATCCACCAAATCGTGCACGTGCAGGACGTTGCCCGCCGAGAAAATGCCGGGGACGGACGTCTGACGATATTCGTCCACCACGGCGCCCGAAGTCACGCGGCTCATCTCCACGCTCGTCCCCGTCAAAAGATCGTTTTCGGGGATCAAACCGACGGATAAAAGCAAGGTGTCGCAAGGGATATATTCCTCTTTTTCGAGGATGGGGTTCATTTTGTCGTCCACCGGCGCAACGTACACGCCCGTCAAACGGTTTTTGCCCGTCACGCGGGTGACGGTGGTGGAATAACGGAGCGGGATGTCGTAATCGTTCAAACATTGCACGATGTTACGCTTAAGCAC
>DMCI01000077.1:7009-7565 GCA_003445835.1 Clostridiales bacterium | reverse complement strand
TGTAGGTGCGGATGCGTTCGCTGCGATCGCCGCTGCCTACTTGCGCCTTTCTCTTTTCCGCGTATTCCTTATCCGCCGCGGAACGGTAATAGTCGTACAATTTCGACTTCAGGACTTTCATCGCTTTTTCCTTGTTTTTGATCTGCGATTTTTCATCCTGACAAGTCACCACGAGCCCCGTGGGAATATGGGTGATGCGGATCGCGCTTTCGGTCTTGTTAACGTATTGACCGCCCGCGCCGCCCGCGCGATAAGTATCGATCTTAAGGTCGGCGAGGTTGATATCCGCCTCTACGTCCTCCACTTCGGGAAGGACGGCGACGGTAGCCGCCGAAGTGTGGATCCTGCCCTGCGATTCGGTAGCGGGAACGCGTTGTACGCGGTGCGCGCCGCTTTCATACTTAAGCTTGCTGTACGCCCCCTTTCCGGAGATCATAAACACGGCTTCTTTGACGCCGCCGAGGTCGGTCATATTCATATCGACTTCTTCGGTCTTCCAATGCATACGCTCGGCAAAGCGCATATACATACGCATCAATACGGCGCCGAACAAACT
>DMCI01000077.1:0-6860 GCA_003445835.1 Clostridiales bacterium | reverse complement strand
ATCCTTGAGCTCCGCCATTTTCTTTTCGGCGTCGGACTTTTCCTCTTCCGCAAGAGCGATAAGTTCCTTATCCGTTTCCCCTAAAAGGATCTCGTCGCATTCCTTCAACGTCTTTTCCGCCGCAAGGTAAGCGTCGTAATTTGCGACTATCTCCGCAAGAGAGGAATGCTCCTTGGCTACCTTTTGCCACTCCTGTTGATTGGCGATCACGTCGGGAGAAGCAAGCTTATCGGTAAGCTCCAGATAGCGCTCCTTCATTTTTTTCAACTTGTCAAACATTTTTGGTCACCTTCACAACGCGGTCGTGTCCTTCCAAGTCTTTGATAACCTCGGTCTTGCCGAGGGAGGCAAACAGCGCGGAGACTGCTTCCCCTTGATCGAAGCCGATCTCGGTCAAAAAGACGCCGCCCGCCGCCAAATGTTTGTCAATGGCGTTTGCTATTTTGCGATAGCAGTCCAAACCGTCCTCGCCGCCGTCCAAAGCAAGCCTCGGTTCCCTTTTGACGAAGACATCCAACTTGTCCACCTCCGCGGAGGGAATATAGGGCGGGTTTGCCGTAATGAGGTCGAAAACGCCGTCTATATCGTCGAACAAATCGCTTTTCACAAGCGTAACGGCTGCGCCCGTCTTGTCGACGTTTTCCGCTGCGAGAGCAAGCGCTTCTTCGCTGACGTCGCTTGCCGTCACGGAAACGCCCGCCTTTAAGGAGACGGCTATCGCGATCGCGCCCGTACCGGTGCAAATATCCAATACGGTCGCACCTGCGGAGACGCACTTCAAAGCTTCTTCCACCAAGACTTCGGTATCCCCTCTGGGGATCAATGCGCGGGGATCGACCTTGAGATCGATACCGTAAAAATTCGTTTCCCCGAGAGCGTACTGCAACGGTTCGCCCTCTTTGACGCGGAGGGCGTACGCCGTCGCCTCTTCCGCCTGAACTTCGTCAATGGTCTGAACGGTAGCAAGCGCGCTGCGCTCCACCCCCAAGACTTTTACGAAGATCCAATCCGCAATGGCTTCGGGCTCCCCCGAATCCTTCAAATCGGCAAGAACGCCCTTGCGGACCAATTGATAATCCTTTTTGATGCGGAAGCACACGGTCGGGATCGTAGCGTCCTCGTCCATTTGCATCACCGTCTTAAACGCGGTCAGCGAAACTTCGAGCATGCTGTCATCCGGCTCCCTCGTCGTCAATTTTTGAAACCACAAGCCCGGCTTTTTGAGGATGCGGACGAATGCGTTGTCAAATTTGGCAAGCCCCTTTAAGACTTCGTAAGCGACGCCCGCCACGACGGGCAAAAGCGCCAAACGCGTAGCGAAACGAAGCAGGAAGGAAAGCATCTTGTTGCCCATCCCGTCAAAGGTGGGAAGGAATGCGCTTGCCAGTACGCTGACGAACACCGTGATCACGAGGAAGCTGGTACCGCAACGATCGTGTTGACGGGACATCCTTCTTGCGTTTTCCACCGTCAGATCTTCCCCTTGCTCAAAACAAGTGATGACCTTGTGCTCCGCGCCGTGGTACATAAACACCCGTTTGATATCGGGCACCAACGAAACGAGCAGCAAATACCCAAACAGGATCAGCAGACGTACCCCGCTGACGATCAAGTTGCGCCAAACATAATGAATGCCGCCAAAGCCGGGGATAAACTCCAACAGCGATACGACGCCGAGCGGCAAAGCGACGAACAGCCCGACGGCAAACAGCACGCCGAGGATCACCCCGATATAGATCGCGATGTCCATCACGCTCTTTTTGCTCTTCTCCGCAAGCCAAAGCTCAAACTTGCCGGGCTCGCCCACGTCCTCGCCGTAGACCTCTGCGGAACGCATCAGCACTTTGGAGCCGATCGCCATCATATAGAAAAAGTTCAAGAATCCGCGAAGCACGGGGACTTTTTTCCACCACTTTTGCTCCTCTTGGATCCTCGACGTTTCGACTTCGATCCTGCCGTCCGGGGTGCGAACTGCGGTGGCGACGCTTTTTTCGCCGCGCATCATCACGCCTTCCAACACTGCCTGACCGCCGATTTTCGATACGAACTTTCTCATACGCTCCCGCTTAGGCTTGGTCGCCTATCCCAAAACAACAAAAAATGCGTTGTTATGTCCAACAACGCACTTTCGTCTTGATTATTTATTTCTATTGTAGCGGTTGTTGAACTTTTCGACCCTGCCGCCGGTATCGATGAGCTTCTGCTTGCCGGTGAAGAAGGGATGGCACTTGGAGCAGATATCGACGGAGATAACGTCGGTCTTCTTAGTAGTACCAGTTTCAAATGTATTGCCGCATGCACAGACAACAGTTGCTTTTCTGTACTCGGGATGAATGGAATCTTTCATGTTTACACCTCTTATGAATGCTTTATGTATTGTTATTATACTTACGCAAAAGGGCTAAGTCAACGATTTTAGCGGAATAATGGAAAAATATTTTGTTATTTTTTCTTAAGAAAGTTTTCGGAAAGCGGCTCAGCCGAGCAAAGTAAAATACAGTCCGAGCGTCTTGAGCATATTTTGCACAATGAAAAGAAGCGCCACGGAACACAGCGCGCCGAGCGCCGCGGAAAGCAGCGTCACGAGGGCGTTTTCCGCAAAGACCAGCACGCGCACGTCGCTTTTGCTTGCCCCTGCCGAAACGAGGAGTTCCCTCTCTCTCTTTCTGTCACGATAGGAAGCGACGGCGGTATTTACGTACCCGAGGAAGGCAAACACGCAAACCAATATTTCAAAGAGCGTGAACACTTTGATGTACGCGTCGGCAAGTTCTATGACGTACCCGAAAGCGTCCTCGGAGGTATAGACCGCGCCTTCGAGCGCGTATTTTTCCGCCAAACGGGAATAAGCTTCCCTCGTCCCTCTCGCCAAACAAACGTTGGGGGCAAAAGGCAACCGATTGAGATCGGCAAACACCACCGTAAGCGGCGTGTCGATCAAACAGCAGATCTCAAACTCAACGCGCGACCCTTCGATGACGAGGGCAAAAGCGTCGCCGACGGAAAGTCCCAATTTGAGCGCCAGCCCGCCGCCGATCGCCGCGCCGCGCCCCGTCGCATTTTTGAGAGCGCCGACGTCCACGCCGAATTCCGACGCGTTGAAGACCTCTTCATATTCCTGCCCGCGAGCGGCAAGCAGGGTAACGGTGTTGTTTTTGTCCCCTTCCAATTCACATCGCGTACCGACGTACGCAAGATAGGCGCCCGAAACGCCCTCAACGGTCTTGGTTTCCGCAGTGATCGAGGGCAAGTTTTCACTACTTGCGGAAATAACGATATCCGCGCGGAAAAGACTGTTGAAAGAGGAAAGTTGACGGGTGGATTCCCCCAAAAGCACCCCGACCGCCACGACAGCCATCACCGCGATGGCAAGAAGTCTGGCGCCGGAATGCGCGTGTCGATTGTGCTTTGCGCCGGCGGCGGCAAGATAAAGTTTGCCGGCTTGGGGTTTGTTTGCCGTCAAGCGAACGATCAACGAAGAAGCCCCTTTGACCGCAAGCGGCATCACCGCAAACAGCGCCGCGAGAAGCGCAAGGAAAGCAAAGACCCCCACGACGAATGCGGAAGTCACCGAAGCAAGCGCCGTCCACAAAAACAAGGCGAGGAACAACGCGCCGCAGATCAGTGCGGGCATCGCTTTGACCGAAAGCACGGGGGAAGCCTCGTGCAACATATCGTACAGCGGCGAGTAAGACAGTCTTACGACGGGGATCAAAGCGGAAAGCACCGCGAGAAGCACGCCGAACAAAACGCCGAGGAGCGCCGCCCCCCATCCGACCGAGAAGGAAACGACCGAGCCCGTGACCACGCCGAACAACGCGGTAGCGCCGTAACTTGCGCCGATGCCGAGAAGAGAACCGACCACTCCGTAAAGAAGCGCTTCCGCAAGAAGATACAACGTCAAGCCCGCGTCGGTGGCGCCCACGCTTTTGAACAGCGCGGCGACGGACACCCTGTTTTTCATCACGAGAGAAAACGCCGTATAAATCAGAATAACGCCGAGCACCGCCACGATCAACGCGATCATAAACAGCAAAGTGCTTTGATACGAAAGGGTGACTTCGACGTTTTTCTCCTTGACGGGAGAGGAAAGATCAAACAGCGGACAAGCGGCGGAGAGCGCCTCTTTCGCGCCCCTTTCCGTCACGCCGATAGAATTCATCTTTTGGTCGGATAAATCAACGAAAAACCGATTATACACCCGCACGTTGTCGCCGAGGGACAAAAGACGGGAAGCCCCCTCTTCCGAAAGAAGGGCGTCCGCTTGTCTGAACACGCCGACGGGCTTTGCGATCCCCTCGACCACAAGCGTCAAACTCTGCGTCGAGCCGTAACGGGTGGCGGGAAGATAATCCCCCGTCTTTGCGCCGATTTTTTTGGCAAACGACTCGGAAAGCACCACCCCCGAACGGGACTTTTTGACCTCTCCGTCCGCGAGAGATATGCCGTTGTAGAAAGAAAGTTGCGTAACGTCGGTGGCGTACACTTCCGCAAAAGAGCCTTCCCCTTTGCCGATCGAGGCGTAAAACAGATATCCGGCGCGCAATTCGCCGTATTTTTCACATTCCTCTTTCAAAGAAAGAAAAGTCGCGTTGTCCGACGTCAGATAATAGGCGGAATAAGCCTCGGAAAGAACGGCTTCCAACTCCGAATCGCCGGACAGCGCGCGATAAGAATCGATCGCCGTTTGACGAACGGATGACCGGATGGTCAACGCCGAAACGAAAGTTGCGACGGCGACGGTCACGGTAAGTACGATCATGATCGGCTCCCAGATCTTTCTTTTTAAGCCGAGAAGCAAACTTTTGAGAAAACTCACAGGATCGTCCCGTCCTTGATCGTGATCACACGATCGCCGTACGCCGCGCCCTGCTCGCTGTGCGTGACTTGCACGACGGTGACGCCGTATTTTTTGTTCAGTTCGGAAAGAAGAGTCATCACGGCGCGGGCGTTTTCACTGTCCAAATTGCCCGTAGGCTCGTCCAAAAGGATGACCTCGGGATCGTGGATCAAAGCGCGCAGGATCGCCGCGCGTTGTTGTTCGCCGCCGGACAAGGTGTCGGGGTAACCGTTCAAAACGGCGCCGAGATGGGTGAACTCTACGAGTTCGTCGAATTTTTGCGCATAATCGGACGGTTTCTTTTTATCTAAAACGAGGGGTAAAAGGATGTTTTCCCTAACCGTCATCGTGGGGATCAAATTGAAAAACTGGTAAACGAATCCGAGGCGGGTGCGGCGCATTTTGGCAAGTTCCTTTTCGGAAAGCGCGGCGATATCGGTGCCGCCCACCGTCACGCTGCCGCTATCGGGACGAAGCACGCCGCCCATAATACCGAGAAGGGTGCTTTTGCCGCTGCCGCTCTCCCCCGTGATCGAAAGAAAATCTCCTGAATTTACGGTAAAAGACAACGAATGCAGGATCTCCCTGCCGTCAAAACTTTTGCTGACTCCGGAAACAACGATATCCGACATAATTCACCTCACCAGATCGGCGTATTTTGCGTTTGCCGCCCTTTCGAAAGCGGCGGGCGCGGCGGAAAGGAAAACGCCGAGTTTGCCCGCGCTGGTGACGACCTCGTCAAACAAGATCGCCGTTTCATCAAAATAGGTCGGAAAAAGCTTTTTCATCCCAATAGGACTGCATCCGCCGTGTACGTACCCCGTCAAAGGGAACAGGTTTTTTTGCGGAAGCATCTCCACGCTTTTGACTCCCGCCGCCTTCGCCGCCTTTTTGAGGTCAAGCGTTTCACGGACGGGGATCACGAAGACGTAATGTCCCAGATCCGACCCGACGGTGACCAAAGTCTTAAACACCGAACAAGGGTCTTTTTTGAGCATTTCCGCCGCCGCTTTGCCGTCCTCGGGGATCGAAGACAAATAAAAGGGGGTGTACTTCTCCCCTTTTTGTTCAAGGATGCGCATTGCGTTGGTCTTTTCCGCTTTCTCCATAAAAAATATTATAATCTTTATATATTTTTTTGTCAATCGTGACGATCCCCGTGATATCCCTTGACTTTCCGCTTTTTTGAAGGCAAAATTATAACTATGAACGTTACTCTCAACAAGGGAAAACTGGTACGATACGCCTTTCTCCTCGCCGCGGCGATCCTGTGGGGATTTTCTTTCGTCGCGCAGGCGGTGGACGAGATCGCTCCCTTTACCTTTACCGCAACGCGGTCGCTGATCGGCGCGGCGGTGTTGGTGCCCGTTTTCCTTGTGATGGACGCCGTACGCAAAAAGAAAGGTGACGTCCCCGTTCCCTCTCCGGAAGAACGCAAAAAGGGGCGCACGCTCCTCCTTCTCGGCGGGATGATCTGCGGCGTGGTCATCTGCGTCGCCACCAACTTGCAACAATTCGGTCTGTCGATGAATTTGGAAGCGGGCAAAGCCGGTTTTATCACCGCGATGTACATCGTTTTGGTGCCTATTATCGGGCTTTTTCAAGGCAAAAAGAGCAACTTTCTCGTTTGGATCTCGGTCGCGCTGGCAGTCGTGGGGCTTTACTTCGTTTCGGTCAAAGGCGCTTTTACCATCAACGCAGGCGATCTTTGTTTGATCTTTTGCGCCGTGGCGTTTTCGGTGCATATCACCGTCGTGGATTACTTCGGCAACCGCGTGGACGGCGTCAAACTCAGTTGTCTGCAATTTTTGTTCAGCGGACTGTTTTCCGCCCTTCTTGCTTTGATTTTCGAGCGGGATCGATTTGATATCTCCCTGCTTCTTTCCTACTATAAGACCTTCCTGTATATGGGCGTTTGCTCTTGCGGCATCGCCTACACCTTCCAGATCGTCGGACAAAAAAACACCAACCCGACGGCGGCGTCCCTCATAATGAGTTTGGAAGCGTCCTTCTCCCTGAT
>DMCI01000125.1:5761-7068 GCA_003445835.1 Clostridiales bacterium | reverse complement strand
TAAGGCAAGGTCTTGTGCCTCTACTCTACCATACCGAGCGAGAGAAAGTCAATACCGCCCCCGACGGGCGCATCGTCACGATCAGCCGATCTTGACGAAATAAACCTCTTTCATACGTTGCGGTTTCAAAGGCTTGTCCATCCTGTCGGTGGGCGCCGCCGCGATCTCATCCACGGCGTCGATGCCTTCCTCCACGGCGCCGAATGCGGCGTATTGTCCGTCAAGGAAAGTTGCGTCCGCGTGGCAAATGAAAAACTGCGAAGACGCGCTGTCCGGTACGTTGGTACGCGCCATGGAGATCACGCCGCGTTTGTGTGAAATGCCGTTGCGCACGCCGTTCATCAAAAATTCCCCTTTGATGGTCTGCTTGCTGCCGCTCATACCCGTGCCGGTGGGGTCGCCGCCCTGCACCATAAAGCCCGCGATCACGCGGTGAAAAATCAGCCCGTTGTAAAAACCTTCCTTCACCAGCTTCTGAAAGTTTGCGACGGTGATGGGCGCGTTTGTGGGGTCAAGTTTGACCACCATCGACTTGCCGGACTCCATATCGATCCGGACGTATTCGGTGACGTCGTTGGTTTTGATAAAATTGCTCATTGAAAAATCTCCTTTATAGTGAAATTGCGACCGGAGTCGCAGTGAAGTTATTCACGTTGTTCATAGTGAAGTTTTTGCTTTGCAAAAGTGAAGTTTCTCGCTATGCTCAAAGTTAAGGATATATAAATTACTTTCCGTTTTCTTAGCGCCACGGCGCAAACTTCACTATCGAAGATAACTTCACTTGACGCAGTCAAACTTCACGGTTTGGCAACTTCACTTTTATGCTTTTACAGCCCGTACTTTTCCGCCAACTCTTTGAACCTCGGCAGGCTCTTCTTGATCATTTCCGTACTCACGCAATAGGCGATGCGGATATATCCTTTGCAGCCGAAACTATCCGACGGGACGAAGAGGATGTCGTGCTTTTTGGCTTCCTCGGAAAACTCGTTTGCGTCGCCCGACGGCGCTTTTACGAAGAGGTAAAACGCCCCCGACGGATACGCGCAAGTGAAGCCCATCTCGGTCAATGCGGAATAAAGGATATCCCTATTTTGACGATAGACGTTTACGTCGGCGGTAAGCCCGTCGCACTCCTTGACCAAACGTTGGAACAACGCGGGGGCGCAGACGTAGCCGAGGGCACGACCGGCGCCGCAGATAGCAAGATACAGCTCCTGCTTTTCATTTGCCAAAGGAGAGACCGCGATATAGCCGATACGCTCCCCGGGGAGGGAAAGCGATTTGGAATAAGAGTAGCAAACGACGGT
>DMCI01000125.1:2562-5620 GCA_003445835.1 Clostridiales bacterium | reverse complement strand
TTCCGCTTCCTTAAGCGCGGCGGCAAGCGCCTTGACCTGCTCTTCCGGGTACACCACGCCGGAAGGATTGTTGGGCGAATTGACGATGACGGCGCGGGTGTGCTTGTTCAGCAATCCGCGGAAGGCGTCCACGTCCAATTCCAACCCGTCGGCAGGCGGACAGACTACGAGGTTTGCCCCCGCCTTTTCCGTAAAGACGCGATACTCGGGGAAGAACGGCGCAAAAGTGACGACTTCGTCCGCGGGATCTTTTACGATGGCGTTCAACGTGATGGTCAACGAAGCCGCCGCCCCGCAAGTCATATACATCAATTCGGGATCGAAGGCAAAGCCGTATTCCTCCCCGTAATGCTTGGCGATGACGTCACGGGTGCCCTTATCCCCCTGCGCGGAAGTGTAACCGTGGAGGGCGACGTCGCTTTCCGTCTGCAAAAGGCGGATCAAGGTCTCCTTGACCGCGGCGGGCGCGGGCACGCTGGGATTGCCGAGGCTGAAATCAAAGACGTTTTCCTCCCCAACCTGCGCTTTGCGCTTTTTGCCGTACTCAAACAATTCTCTGATCACGGAGCGCTTTGCTCCGAGCGCATACATTTTTTCATTACAGATCATATTATAACCCCAACAGTTTTGCGGCATTCAAGCCGAAAATTTTATTCTTTTCCTCATCCGTCAAGTTTAAGTCGTTGACGAAATCGTAGCATTCCTCGTAACTTGCCCACGGGCTATCCGTGGCGAACAACACTTTATCCGCGCCGTGCGCCTTGACGATCTGCTCGGCGATCTCCTTTTCCATATAGCGCGGGACGACGCCGGTATCGAAATAAACGTTTTCCCCCGCAAGAAGATCCAAGACTTCTTCCCACATATTGAAGCCGCCCATATGCGCGAGGATCACGTTATCCGCGCCGGTCAGTTTGAGCATATTTTTGGCGCGTTCGGGCGTGCAATGGACGCAATCGAGGAAGCCGAAGTCCAACCCTGCGTGCACCGAGACCAAAAGTCCCAGTTCCTTTGCCTTTTCAATGATCAAAAGGTTGCGCTTGTCGTCGATGAAAGTTTGCTGATAATCGGGATGCAATTTGATCCCTTTTAAGCCCATTTCCTTGACGGCTTTGAGTTCCCCCTCGATATCCTCGCTGTCGGGATGGATGCCACCGAAGGAACGAAGACGTACGCCGAAAGAATCGAACTCACCGTCGTTGATGCGCTTGGCAAAGGCGTTGACCGACTTGAACTGCGAAGGTTTGGTCACCACGGGAAGAACCAAGGCGACGTCGGTTTTGATCTTGCTTGCGGACTCCGCCAAGCCGCGGACGGTGCCGTCCGAGAAACTGTCGACGGAAGCTTTTTCCGCAAGAAATTTGACCGAACGCTCCGCAAGAGCGTCCGGGAAAGCATGCGCGTGGAAGTCTACTATCATATTACAGTTTGGCGATCTCCTCCGCCGTCAAAAGTTCCGCGCCGGAATTCAAAAGGATCTCGGACGCTCTCTTAAAATCGGACGCTTTGATCACGAGGGAAGCTTTGCCCTCCTTCTCAATGGTCAGACCGTACATATATTCGAGGTTGATATCCGTTTTGGCGATCTCCGCAAGGAAGGATTGCAAACTGCCGACTTTGTTATCCAAGCGCACGACCAAAACGTCGGTGAGCATACTGGAAAAACCGTTTGCCTTCAAAGCGGCGTCCGCCTTGGCGGGGTCGCTGACGATCAGGCGAAGAAGCCCGTATTCACTGGTATCCGCGAGGCTGAGGGACAGGATGTTGACGTTTGCCGATTTGATGACGGCAAGAACTTCGTCCAATCTGCCTTCTCTGTTTTCAATAAAAACCGATAACTGTTTCGCTTGCATAATTTCTCCTCCTTTTACACTAATTTACGATTGTCGGTGACGTGCACGGCTTTGCCCATGCTGCGTTCGATGGTGCGGGGTTCCACGAGCTTGATCTTTGCGTTCAAGCCGATCATTTGTTGCACTGCCTTGCCGATCTTGACGGACAAAGCTTCAAGGCCTTTGATCTCATCGCTGAAGAACTTGCCGTCCACCTCCACCATGATCTCCAAGGTGTCGAGGTTATTGACGCGGTCAACGATGATGTGATAGTGCGGGCTGACGCCGTCGATGGACAAAAGCGCTTCTTCCACCTGCGAGGGGAAAACGTTGACGCCGCGGATGATGAGCATATCGTCCGACCTGCCCTTGAAACGGCTGATACGACAAGTGGTCCTGCCGCATTTGCACTTTTCGTAATTGATGCTGGTAAGGTCACGCGTGCGGTAACGGATGAGGGGCAAGCCCTCTTTGGAAATGGTGGTGAACACAAGTTCGCCCGTTTCCCCTTCCGCGACGGGTTCCAACGTCGTGGGCGAGATGATCTCGGGGATGAAGTAATCCTCGCAAACGTGCAAGCCTTGGTGATACTCGCAGTCGCAAGCGACGCCCGGTCCCATCACTTCGGACAAGCCGTAAATATCGTGCGCGTGGATGTTCAAATTCTTTTCGATCTGCAGGCGCATCTCCTCCGTCCAAGGCTCCGCGCCGCAAACCGCCGCTTTGAGCTTGATCTTATCAAGATCGCCGCTTTCCTTCAACACCTCCGAGATATGCAACAGGTACGAAGGAGTGCAGGCAATGGCGGTCGCGCCGAAGTCCTTCATAAGCGTGACCAATTTTTGCGTGTTGCCGGTGCTCATCGGTACGGTGATGGCGCCGATGTGTTCCGCGCCGTAATGCGCGCCGAGTCCGCCGGTGAAAAGCCCGTAGCCGTAGGCAATCTGAATGATGTCCTTTTTGGTGATGCCCGCCATCGTCATACAGCGCGCTACGCATTCCGCCCACATTTCGATATCCTTGGCGGTGTAGCCGACGACGGTCGGTTTGCCCGTGGTGCCCGACGAAGCGTGCACGCGGACGATGTCGTCCTGCGGGACGGCAAACAACCCGAAGGGATAGTTGTCGCGCAAGTCCGCCTTGGTGGTAAAGGGGAGCTTGGTGATATCCTCCACGCCCTTGATGTCCTCCGGCTTCAAGCCGATGGCGTCCATCTTGGCGCGGTA
>DMCI01000125.1:0-2448 GCA_003445835.1 Clostridiales bacterium | reverse complement strand
AGAGCGCGCAGTTCCTCGCGGCTCATCGTTTCCATCTTTTCATTCCAAATCATATGTTCTCCTTATTCGCCGAGACCGGTCAAAAACGCTTTTTTATTGATCTCCACCGTCTTAGGCGGAACGGTGTTTTCTATTACCTTGAGCCAGACGTCCTTTTCAACGTCCATATGACGCGCCGCAACACCCAAAACGACGGTGTTGAAAACGCGTTGATTGCCGACTTCCGCCGCGATCTTATTGGCGTCCACTTTGACGATGTTGTACTTGCCTTCCAGTCCGTCCAAAACGTCCGTGGGATACGTCGCCGCGCCCGAAATGACCGTGATAGGCTCGATCACGACGTCGTTGACGATCAAAACGCCGCCCGGCTTCAAAAAGTGATGATATCTTGCGGCTTCCAGCCTTTCAAACGCGATCAAAACGTCCGCTTGCCCTTCTTCCACGATGGGTTCGCGCACGCAGTCGCCGTAACGCACGAAAGTGACCACGCTGCCGCCGCGTTGCGCCATACCGTGCACTTCGGAAAGTTTGACGTCGTAACCTTTTTCAATGGCGATGCCGCCCAAAATGCGGCTCGTTAAAAGCGTGCCTTGTCCGCCCACGCCTACGATCATAATATTGGTGCTCATTTGATTACCTCCCTCTTCTCCAACGCGCCGAATTTGCAGAACGACGCGCAAAGTCCGCAGCCGTTGCACATTTCGGGATTGATCTTTGCCTTTTTGCCGTCCTTGGAAAGCGCGGGGCAACCGCAGGTGATGCAGGCGCCGCAACCGATGCACTTGTCACTGTCCGCAAAGACCTTGTACTTAAACACTTGCCCTTTCAAAAGCGCGCAGGGAGCGCGGCAGATCACGACGGAAAGCTCGTCCGCTTGCGTTTCTTCCTTCAAAACTTCGGCAAGCTTTTCACGATCAAAGGCGTCCACGGTGGTGACCCTGTTGACGCCGATGGCGTGGCAAAGCTCGGTAAAATCAATGGCGGGCGCGGGTTCGCCCTTGAGGTTCTTACCCGTGGCGGCGTGCTCTTGGTGACCGGTCATACCCGTCGTCCTGTTGTCGAGAATCACGACGGTACCGCTGCTCTTGTTGTACGCCGAGTTGATCAAACTGTTGACGCCGGTGTGCAGGAAGGTGCTGTCGCCGATCACGCACACCCAATTTTTGATGTAATCTTTGCCCTTTGCCTTTTCCACGCCGTGCAAGGTGGAAATGCTCGATCCCATACAGATGGTCGTTTCAATGACGGAAACGGGCGGGACCGCGCCGAGGGTATAACAACCGATGTCGCCGATCACGTGAAGTTTGAGCTTCTTCATAACGGAGAATACGCTCCTGTGCGGGCAACCCGGGCACAGCACGGGCGGACGCGCGGGAAGCCCCGCCATCGGCGCTTCGTACTCCGTCTTGCCGAGGACGGCTTTGCGGAGGAGGTTTGCGCTGTACTCCCCTTGACGGGTAAAGATCTCTTTGCCAATGACGTTGATGCCCATTGCGCGGACGTGCTCCTCGATCACGGGCTCCAACTCTTCAAAAACGTAGATCTTCTCCACGTTTGCGGCAAACTCACGGATCAACGCTTCGGGCAAAGGATTGACCAAGCCGAGCTTCAAAACGGAAGCTTCGGGCATCGCTTCTTTGACGTACTGATAGGCGATACCGCTGGCGATGAAACCGATCTTTTTATCCGCGTATTCAATGCGGTTGATGGGGTCAGAGGAAAGATCCGCCGCCATACGGTTCAGGCGATCCTCCACGTAAAGGTGGCGCTTCTTTGCCATACCCGGCATCATCACGTATTTGTCGATACGCTTTTCGTAGGGCTTATCTTCAACTTCCTTACGATCCAAAAGTTCCACGATCCCCTGCGAGTGGGAAAGTCTGGTGGTAGAACGCAGAATGACGGGGGTATCGTACTTTTCACTGAGTTCGAAGGCGCGCTTCATAAACTCCTTGGCTTCCGCACTGTCCGACGGCTCGATGACGGGGATCATTGCCGCCTTGGCGATCAAGCGGGTGTCCTGCTCGTTTTGCGAGCTGTACAGACCCGGATCGTCCGCGACCACGGCGACCAAGCCGCCGCCCACGCCGGTATAGGAACAGGTAAAGAGGGGGTCCGCCGCCACGTTCAGACCGACGTGCTTCATACAGCACATACTTCTGACGCCGCTGATGGACGCGCCGATGGCAACTTCCGCCGCGACCTTTTCGTTGGGCGACCATTCGGCGTAAACTTCCGGATACTTAGCGATACTCTCGCTGATCTCGGTACTGGGCGTGCCGGGATACGCCGCGGAGACCTTTACCCCCGCTTCGTACGCGCCGCGCGCGATAGCCTCGTTTCCAAGCAATAACTTTTTCATACTCCCTCCTTGTTGCGCAAGTCTTTTATCCTTTTTGCTTTGCCTTCAAAACGCTGGATGGTGTTGGGGGATACCAAGCTGATCTT
>DMCI01000004.1 GCA_003445835.1 Clostridiales bacterium | reverse complement strand
TGCTGTGATTGGAAAGGTAACGAACGCCGTCGATATCCTCCACCGTGGCGCCCGCCGTAACGAGCACCTTTTTGCCCGCGTAGTCCAGCGACAAAGAAAGTACGCGCTTGACTTCCTCAGCAATCACCTCCGGTTCCACCATCTTGCCGACGCCGACGTCCCCGCAAGCGAGACGACCGACGACCGGGGTCAAAATGGTTGCGCCCGAAGCGGCAACGGTTTGTAAGTTCTTTTGAAAAACGGCGTCCTCGTACATAGCCGTGTTCATTGCCGGACAAATGATCTTGGGGGCTTTGGACGCAAGATATGTCGTCGTGAGCATATCGTCGCAAATACCGCCGGCGATCTTACCGACAAAATTCGCCGTCGCAGGCGCGACGACGACCACCTCACAGGCTTTTGCCAAGGAAACGTGCTCCACTTCCCACTCCCGATCCCTGCGGAACATATTGGTCACCACGGGGTTGTGCGAGAGCGTTTCAAAGGTCATTGCGGAAACGAACTCTTTGGCGTGCTCGGTCATCAAGACGTGGACGTCACATCCCATCTTGACGAGAGCGCTGACGAGGTAACAGGATTTATAGGCGGCGATCCCGCCCGTAACTCCTACGAGGACCTTACGCTTCATCAGTCTCTGGAAATTTTGACCTTGCCTTCGTAAATCTCTTTTGCCGCAACGGAAATGGGCTTTTGCTTGGTGGCGGCGAGCATATCGCCTTCCTGTTGCAGAAGCTCACGCGCGCGCTTGGCAACGCCGCAAACGAGCATATAGCGGCATTCGGTCTTTTTGATCAGTTTATCAATAGGCGGATCGATCATCATGGTATTAGTCCCTCCCAAAATAGTTTTGTTTTACGTCGACGAGGGTGTCTTTGAGACCCTCCGCGACGATGATTGCTTTTAATTCTTCCACGGCGTTTGTAAGATCGTCGTTGACGACGAAGTACTCGTACGGCGCGGCTTGATCGAATTCCTTTTCGACCTGCGCCTGACGGACGGCGATCTCCTCTGCTGTCTCGCTCCCTCTGCCCTTGATGCGGGCGGTCAGCGTTTCCAACGTCGGGGGCAAAATGAAGATCAACACGGCTTCGGGAATGCGCTTTTTGACGTTGGCGCCGCCAAGCATCTCGATCTCCAAAATAACGTTTTTACCCGTAGAAAGCACCCTTTCCACCTCGGAAAACAACGTGCCGTAACGGTGCGTGAATTTATCCACGGTCTCAAGGAACATCCCGTCCGCAAAAAGCTTGTCAAACTCTTCATCCGAACGGAAGTAGTAGTGAACGCCGTCCTTCTCACCCGGACGCGGAGCGCGCGTCGTGACCGAGACCGTCGTCGCGGCAAGCGAAGGATAGCGAGACATCAACTCGTTGCAGATCGTCCCCTTTCCGACGCCGGAAGGTCCTGAAACCACAAATACCTTGCCCTTTTTCATAGCTTACTCCAAATTCTGAATTTGTTCGCGGATCTTTTCGATCTCGCACTTCAAAAGCACGACGTTTTCCGCAATGGCTGCATCGTTTGCCTTGCTGCCGATGGTGTTTGCTTCACGATTGAGTTCCTGCGTCAAAAAGTCAAGCTTGCGCCCTGCCGTCGGCTCGGTGGATAAGATCTTACGGTAGTGACCGATGTGCGCGTGCAGACGAGCGAGTTCCTCGTCGATGGCGCACTTATCCGCAAACAAAGCTACCTCAGTAAGCAAGCGGGTCTCGTCGTAGTCGGCGCCGGAAAGCGCTTCTCTGACCATCTCACCCAAACGAGTCTTGTACTCCGCGGCGACCATAGGCGCGCGGGTCTCGATGACGCCGGTCAAACGCTCGACCTCGTCCAGTTTGGAAAGGATATCGGCGGTGATCGCCTTGCCCTCGGTGTCGCGCATTTTCAAAAGGGAATCCAAAGCGCGATTCGTCGCTTCGGTGACCAAAGCAAGCACTTCCTCTTCCGAAACGGAAGCGACGCCTTCTTCCACAACGCCCTGCACCCGCAAAAGAGAAGAAGCGGTGAGGTCGTCCTTGACGCCAAAGGCGGCGGAAAGTTCCTTGCCCATTTGGACGTAGCTTTCGGCAACTGCCTTGTTCAAAGACAAAACGCCTTGATCCTTGGGGGCGGAATAAGTGGTAAACACGTCGATATGACCGCGGCTGACGCGGGAAGAGATCAGCTTTTTGATATGATCTTCGGCAAACAAAAGCGCGCGCGGAAGTTTTACGCCGAGGTCCAAAAACCTGTGATTAACGCTTTTTAATTCCACGACAAGAGTACGTCCGTTTTGTTCCGATTCTCCTCTGCCGTAACCCGTCATGCTGAACATCTTGCGCCTCCGCGAGCATATACGTATGCCCGATAAATTTATTATTTACTAATATAACATAGTTTGCGAAAAAAATACAAGCGTTTCACCGGGGAAAGCGCTTGTAAAAAGGATTTTTTATGCAAAAACATGAGTTTTTATTGATTCAAAAGCGCAAGGAAAGCCGCTTCGTCGATGATTTCGATCCCAAGCTTTTTTGCTTTTTCGAGTTTGCTGCCCGCGTCCTCGCCGACGACGACGAGATCCACTTGCTTGCTGACGCTGTCCGCTACGTTCCCGCCCCGCTTTTTGATCTCCTCCTGCGCCGCGGAACGCTTGTAAGACGAAAGCGTACCCGTGATCACGACCGTCCTGCCGGAGAAGACGCCTTCCCTCTTTTCCTCTTTGAGGAAAGTCACGCCGTTTTGAAGAAGTTTTTGTATCAAAGTGCGATTTTCCTCCGCTTGAAAAAACTCCACGATGGAACTTGCCGTAATGAGTCCGAAGTCCTCGATGGAAGCGATGTCCTCCACGGATGCCGCCATAATGTTTTCCAAGGTGCCGAAGGTCTGTTCAAGCATCTTTGCCGCCTTTTTGCCGACGTTGGGGACGCCGAGCGCCGTCAAGAATTTGGTCAGCGTCGTATTTTTTGCCTTTTGGATGCTTTGGGCAACGTTTTCCGCCTTTTTATCCTTAAAACCTTCCAATGCGAGAAGGTCTTCTTTGGTAAGGGTAAACAGTTCGTCCGCGCTCTTCAATCCGAATTCGTTATAAAACTGCTCGATGGTCTTTTCGGAAAGCCCGTCAATGTCCATTCCGTCTTTGGAACAAAAATGTTCCAGTTTGGAAATGATCTTGGGGGCGCAGTTTTCGTTGTTGGAACAGTAGAGGAAAACGCCCTTTTCCACCACGGGAGAGCCGCAAACGGGACAAACGGTAGGTTTTTCCACCTCTTTTGCGTCGGGAAGTTTTTCCGCCACGCCGGTGATCTCCGGGATCACGTCGCCCGAACGACGCACGAAAACGCGGTCGCCGATGCGGATCTCCTTGCGACGAATCTCGCTGATGTTTGATAGCGTCGCGCGGGACACGGTAGCCCCGCCGATATCCACCGGATCAAGAACGGCAAGCGGGTTGAGTTTTCCCGTGCGGGACACCTGCCAAATGACGTCTTTGACCAAAGTGGAAAGTTCTTCCGCCTTAAACTTAAAGGCAAGCGCCCAACGAGGAAATTTCTCGGTAAATCCGAGCATTTCACGCAAAGCAAAACTATCGGCTTTGAACACCATTCCGTCGATCAAAAAGTCCAAAGTCGGACGCTTTTGCTCCGCTTCCGCAAGGAGGGATTTGACCTCTTCAAAATCGGTGACGACCTTAAAATAATCCCCGACGTTGAAGCCCTGCTCTTTCAAAAATTCGTGCACTTCATGTTGATAGTAAAAGTCGATGCCTTTGTGGTAACCGACGTTGTAAGCAAAGAAGGAAAGCCCTCTTCGCGCAGTTTCCGCCACGTCCAAATTGCGGATCGCCCCCGCCACGCCGTTGCGGGCGTTTTTGAGAGGGACTTTGGCGTCTGCGTTGTACTTTTCAAGAGAAGAAAGCGGCATCAAGCCTTCGCCGGAAACGTCGATCTCCCCTTTAAAAGGAATGGTCTGCGGCACGTTTTTGATTGTTTTGACCTGCTCGGTGACTTCCTCGCCGACCTCGCCGTCGCCGCGGGTGCAAGCGCGCACCAAAACGCCGTTTTCATAGCTGAGGTTCAAAGTCAAGCCGTCGTATTTGTACTCCAACGTAAGAGGGACGGCGCCGTCCTTGCCGATCTTTGCCATCCATTCGCCGACGCCTTCCACCGTCTTGGTCTTATCCAAGCTGTACAAGCGTTCCTTATGCTTAACCTGACGGAACCCCTCGTTTGGCTTGCCGCCTACCCTGCGCGTGGGGGAATCGGGCAGGACGAGCCCGCCGAACTGCTCAAGCATCACGAGTTCGTCGTACAGCGCGTCGTACTCCGCGTCCGAAACAGTCGGATTATCCTGTTCGTAGTACTCTTTTGCGTATTTGTTGAGAAGCGCAACAAGTTCTTCCATTCTACCCATAATCCACCTCTTATCCCTTTTTGAAGGGCGCGATCTTCATGTTGAATTGCTTGATGCCCAGCCCATCGAAAGCGACGCTTGCGTTGTCGCCGTTGATTTGTATGATCCTACCCACGCCGTAACGCGGATGTACTACTTTATCGCCCAGTTTGAAAGCGATGGCGCCTTTGGAAACGCTTGAAAGATCCGCCGCCGCACCGTTGACCGAACGCACGATCTCCGAAAGACTGCGTTTGGGTTTTTCCGCGCCGGAAGAGCGATCGATATACCCGCCGCTAAAGCCCGCAGAGAGTTTTTGCGGACGGATCTTTTCCTCCGCTTCTTTCAAAAAGCGACTGCGCGGATTGTTTTGCGTGGAGCCGTACATAAAACGAGAGCGCGCCGACGTAAGATACAACCTCTTCTTAGCGCGGGTCATCGCAACGTACATCACGCGGCGTTCCTCCTCGATCTCGGACGAGGATTTACCGTACGACTGAGAAGGAAAGACGTTTTCCTCAAGTCCCGTCACGAAAACGGTATCGAACTCCAATCCTTTGACCGAATGCACGGTGGAAAGCACCAAAAAGTCGTCCGTTTGTATCTCGTCGGTATCCGAGATCAAGGAAACGGATTGCAGGTACTCTTCCAAGGAAGCGCCGGAATTGGATTTTTCAAACTCCTGTATTTCACCGATCAACTGGTTGATATTCTCGCGTCTGCTGATATCCTCTTCCTTGTCGCCGACGAAAGCGAGGAAGAAGCCCGCCTCTTCCGCAACGTAATTGGCAAACTCCCCGAGCCCCATCTCGTGACTGCCTTGGAGAAGTTTGTCGTAGAGTTCCTTAAAGACGCGAAGTTTTTTTGCGCTCTTGGGGGAAACGCCCTGCTCTTCCATATCACCGAAGAGAATGTCCGAAACGGTCGTCTCTCTTTCCGCGGCAAGGTCGGCAAGCTCCTCGATCACGGCGTCGCCGATGCCGCGTTTGGGGGTGTTGATGATACGAAGAAAGGCGTCGTTGTCGCGCGGGTTGACGATGGCGCGGAAGTATGCGAGCAAACTCTTGACCTCCTTGCGCTCGTAGAACTTGAAACCGCCGTACACTTTGTACGGAATGCGGAAGTAACGCAACTTTTCCTCAAACTTTTTGGTCAAGGCGTTGATGCGGACGAGGATTGCAAAGTCGCTGGGAGAACACCCTCTTTCACGGATCAACATCGAGATCTGACGCGCGACGTAATCCGCTTCGTCCCTGTCGTCCTGCGCGTTGTAGATCTCCACGCGGACGCCGTCCGACTTATCCGACCAAAGCTTTTTGCCAAACCTGCCCTTATTGTTTTCGATCACGGCGTTAGCGGCATTTAAGATGTTGTTGGTACTGCGATAGTTTTGCTCCAACTTGATGATAAGAGCGTTGGGGAAATCCTTTTGGAAATCCAAGATATTGGAGATATCCGCCCCGCGCCAGCCGTAGATGCTTTGATCCTCGTCACCGACGGCGAAGATGTTGCCGTGTTCCTGGGTAAGCAGCCGCACGAAGGTATACTGGGCCGCGTTGGTGTCCTGGTATTCATCCACATGCACGTATTGGAAGCGCTGGCGGTAATAATCCAGCACCGGGGGATGATCCACGAACAGTTGCAAGGTCCTTA
>DMCI01000138.1 GCA_003445835.1 Clostridiales bacterium | reverse complement strand
CACTTTTTGGAGCTTGGCAACAACTATACGGGGGACAGCACTTATATCAAAGCGGGCGACGTGGATATCTTGATCGACGCGGGTTCCCGCCAAAACAGTTCGGACGCCATCGCTACTTACGTTGACAACTACTGCACCGACGGTAAACTGGAGTACGTCATCGCCACGCACGCGCACCAAGACCACATTGCGGGCTTTACCAACACAAACGCCCGTAACGGCATCTTCAAACGCTACGAGTGCGGCGTGATCATCGACTTTGCCTTGACCAACGCTTCAAGCGCCGTTTACAACAACTATGTCACCGCGCGCGACGAGGAAGTCGCCGCCGGCGCCAAGCATTATACGGCGCTTGAGTGTTGCAATGAGACTAACGGGGCGAAAAAGACCTACGAACTGGGCGAAGGGATGAGTATGACCATCCTGTATCAGCGCTTTTATTCGGAATCCTCAAGCGATGAAAACAACTATTCCGTTTGCGTCCTCTTCAACCACGGCGACAAGTATTACCTTTTGACGGGAGACCTTGAAGCGGAAGGGGAAGCTTCTTTGGTGGAAAACAACAATCTGCCCGAGGTGGAACTTTTCAAGGCGGGGCATCACGGCTCCTATACCGCGTCCACAAACACCCTTCTTTCCAAGATCAAGCCCAAGATGGTTTGCGTTTGCTGTTGCGCGGGTTCGGTGGAATATACGCAAAACAGCGCCAACACCTTCCCCTCGCAGGCGTTTATCGACCGCGTTGCGCCGTATACGACGCAAGTGTACGTGACGACGCTTGGGTCGGTGGCGTTCGATAGCGATAAAAACAAGTACGTGGATACCGGCTTTACCTCAATGAACGGCAACATCACGGTGCTGAGTTCGGGCGGCAACGTGACGGTATCTTGCTCCAACAACAATACGGTTTTGAAGGATACGGAGTGGTTCCAAGCCAACCGAACGCGACCACCGGCATGGGCGGCTTAAAAAAAGTCTTGCAACGCGCAAAACAAAGTGTTATAATCAAAATATCAAAACAAAAGGAGTACCATTATGGCTAAGAGTAAAGGTAAAGGTGGCTACGGCTTCAGTTGGATCGTCAACGTCATTCTTGCGATCATTCCTATCACCAGCATTGTTTTGGGTATCGTCAATCGTGCTACTCGCGGGCACATTATCGGCGCGATCTTGAATTTCTTCCTCGCACCTATTTTCTGGCTCGTCGACTTGATCACGATCATCTTGAGCAACAAGTTGGTTCTGTTGGCATAGTATGAGACAAAACGGACTTTACTATTACGCATATTATTTTAGCGCGGATCTTAAGTAGCATCGGCTGTTTTTGCGTATAGTAGAGGGAGAAGCGGTCGATGTCATATCGACCGTTTTTCATAAATAAAAGGACAAAATTACCTACATAAGGAGCATAAAAATGATTATCGTTATTAAGAAAGACCACGACGAGAAGCAATACAAGCATTTGACCGAATGGATCAAATCTCTCGGACTGAAGACCGACATCAGTGAAGGTGAAAACAGCTTGGTCATGGGGCTCGTTGGCGACACCAGCCGCGTGGATATCGACCTCGTCCGTTCGTTGGACATCGTTGAAGATGTCAAACGCATCCAAGAGCCGTTTAAGCTTGCCAATCGCAAGTTCCATCCCGAGGATACGGCGGTCAAGGTGGGCGGCGTTACCATCGGCGCGGGCAACTTTACCTATATCGCGGGGCCTTGCTCGGTAGAGACCGAGAAGCAGATCATCGGCGTGGCGCAAGCGGTCAAGGAAGCGGGGGCGACCATCCTTCGCGGCGGCGCGTTTAAGCCGCGTACTTCCCCGTACGCCTTCCAAGGGCTTAGGGACGAGGGGATCCGTCTGTTGCTTAAGGCAAAGGAGGAGACGGGGCTTCCCATCGTGACCGAGATCATGAGCGAGATCCATATTGATCTTTTCAGAGATGTGGACATCGTGCAGATCGGCGCGCGTGATATGCAAAACTTCGAGCTGTTGAAGGCGGTGGGCAGGATGAAAAAGCCCGTCGTGTTGAAGCGCGGCATCGCCGCCACCGTGCAGGAATGGCTGATGAGTGCGGAATATCTGATGAGCGAAGGTTGTCACGACGTGGTGCTTTGCGAGCGCGGTATCCGCACCTACGAGACCACGACGAGAAATACGTTGGATATCAGCGCCGTGCCCGTTTTGAAAGAACTGACGCATTTGCCCGTTATCGTGGATCCCTCGCACGCTTCGGGTGTGGCAAGACTGGTCAAACCCCTTTCCAAGGCGGCTGCTGCGGCAGGTGCGGACGGCGTGATGATCGAGGTGCACAACGACCCGCCGCACGCATTGTGCGACGGTGCGCAGAGTCTCAGACCCGAGCAGTTTAAAGAAGTGGTCGAGGAAGTCAATCTGGTTGCTCGCGCGGTGGGGAAGAAAATATGATAAAAAGAGTAGGCATCGTCGGGCTTGGGCTGATGGGCGCAAGTTTCGGCAGGGTGCTTGTTAAAAACGGATATGAAGTATACGGCGCGGATAAAAGCGACGCCGTGATGCAAAAAGCGCTTCTTGCGGGGGCGTATACCGAGCCTTTGACCGAAAGCAACGCGGCAAAGCTGGATCTTTTGGTCGTGGCGATCTTCCCGCGGGCGTTTGAGGCTGCGGTTGAAAAATATCTTCCGCACTTGAAGAAGGGCGCCGTCGTTTCGGATTTTTGCGGCAACAAACGGGTCGTAGCGGCGGCGATGCAACGGCTTCAAAAAAAGCGTGACGACCTCGTCTTTATCGGCGGACACCCGATGGCGGGCAGAGAATACTCCGGCGTGGAGCACTCTTCCGTCAGACTTTTTGACGGCGCGTCGATGATCCTCGTCCCCGTGACGGAAGATCTGTTCGTTTTGTCCGAACTTAAAAAGTTTTATTTGTCGCTCGGGTTCGGCGAAGTGGTGGTCACCACCCCCGAAGGGCACGACAAAATGATCTCCTACACTTCGCAACTTTGTCACGTGGTATCAAACGCCTTTATCAAAAGCGAAAGCGCAAAAACGCATGGCGGGTACTCGGCGGGCAGCTACCGTGATCTGACCAGGGTCGCCAGACTCAACCCCGATATGTGGGCGGAGTTGATGACGGACAATCGCGATTGCTTGAAATCGGAACTTGATCGCTTGATCAAGTCTTTGCAGGAGTATTCCGACGCGCTTGGCGCAGGGG
>DMCI01000134.1:8674-9114 GCA_003445835.1 Clostridiales bacterium | reverse complement strand
CACTTTCTTCTACCCACAGATCAGAACTTTACAACCCTAAGGCCTTCATCGTTCACGCGGCGTTGCTGCATCAGGGTTTCCCCCATTGTGCAAGATTCCTTACTGCTGCCTTCCGTAGAGGTTTGGACCGTGTCTCAGTTCCAATGTGGCCGATCACTCTCTCAAGTCGGCTACCCATCGTCGCCTTGGTGGGCTGTTATCTCACCAACTAGCTAATGGGACGCGAGCCCATCTTTTACCGCTAAATCGCTTTGACCCCTCCGAGATGCCTCGGTGTGGTCTTATCCGGTATTAGCAGCCGTTTCCGGCTGTTATCCCTGTGTAAAAGGCAGGTTGCTCACGTGTTACTCACCCGTTCGCCACTAAATAAGTTCAAAAGTATCGCTACAACCAAACTTATTCCGTTCGACTTGCATGTGTTAGGCATGCCGCCAGCGTTC
>DMCI01000134.1:0-8613 GCA_003445835.1 Clostridiales bacterium | reverse complement strand
CCGCCAGCGTTCGTCCTGAGCCAGGATCAAACTCTCAAGTTTAATCTTGGTTTTCCGCGTCACTTTCGCGACGCGCTCAAAACTCATAATAAATTATGAATTGACAGAAATCACTTGCATTTAATTTTTGCTTAATCTATTTTGTTGTGAAGTTTCGCTTGCCGCCACCCTTCTGGGGTGACAACCTCTATATCTTAGCAAGAAACAAAATGCTTGTCAACAATTTTTTCGGGGTTTTTTCGGAAATTTTCGTAATTTTTTGGAAAACTTAATTCTTTTTCGAAGCCCTCCTTTTTGACCACTACATCTTGTGTTTTTTTCTCTCAAAAAACCACAACGAAACCCCTATTCCTTATATAATACGCGTAGCGTGCTTGCGTGCGCCCGCGCGTGCGCGAGAAAACAAAAAAACGACGTCCCTCGAAAATTTTCGAAGCCGTCGTTGATCGTTTTCGTTTCAATAACGCGTTTTATTTGCTTTTAAGAGCTACGTACTTTAAGACGGCGACAACGGTCTTGCCGTCCTCGATCTCGCCCGAAAGACATTTTTGATACAGTTCGTCGATGGAAACGTACCTGATCTCCAAAAACTCGTCGTCATCGGGTTTGGCGCCGACGTAACTGAGGTCGGTAGCGAGATACAAGCGAATGATCTCATTGCTGTAACCGCAGGTGGGGTAAAACATTCCGAGGGACTTGACGCTGCCCGCCGTGAGCCCCGCTTCCTCGCGGAGTTCACGCACGATGGCGTCGTCGGGATTTTCCCCTACTTCCAGCTTGCCGGCGGGGATCTCCCACAAATGCTTGCCGAGAGGATAGCGGAATTGCCTGACCATCGGGACAAACCCGTTTTGATCCACCGCAAGCACAGCCACGCCGCCGCGATGCTCCACCAGTTCACGTCCCGCGGCCTTGCCGTTGGGGAGGACGACCTCGTCTCTTCTGACGTTGATGATCTTGCCTTTGTAGATATACTCGGTTTTTGACGCGACTTCGGTGCAGTCCCTGCCCGCGCCGAATTCTCTTTCTTCGTATCCTTTCATTTTGCCCCCTCGAAAAAAGCCGACGCAAGGTCGGCTCTTTTGTCGTTATTTGTTTGCGGTGTAAGACTTGACGAGATCCTTATAAACCTTTTTGTAGTAAGTGATCTTCGCATCCTCGTCCAGTTCGTTTTGGTAGAAATCCTTTTTGAACGCGCCGGTGGCTTCGTCCTTTTGATCCTTCTCCAGGCTTTCCACGATGCCGTACTTCAAGGTGCCTTTTGCGGGAGTGGACTCTTCCGCCGCCTTATAGGACGTGTAATCGGTGATCGCATCCAAAGAAAGCGCGACCAAGCCGTCGCCAAGGTCGGTGGTTGCGGCATCGGGATCAAGCGCGTAGCCCGAAAGCATAATGACGTGGATGCCGTACTCGGTGTAGCACCAGCCGAAGGAGCCGACGCCCGTACCGACGACGTTCCATTCCGCTTTTTCCGCCGCGGTGCCGTAAGCAAGCGCGCGAGCGCAAGCGGTAAAGTTTTCCACGTAGCTGCTGTCCTTCATGCTGAGGCTGTAGCCGAGCTTGCCGTCCGAAAGCGTGGTAAAGAAGCCTTCGTCATCGTTGCACATATAGACCCACTTCTTAAACTTTTCAAGGTTTGCGGCGCGCTGTTCCGCCGTAGCGGCAGCGTCAAGGTCGGCGAGGTCGCCGTAGACCGCGTTCAACATATCCCTCACGTTGATGGTGCCGTCAGTCACGGTAAGTCCGTTGTCTTCCGCAAACTTTTCGGTAACGAAACGCTTGTTGGGGCATTTTTTGCAGGTGCAATCGGCGTCGGTGCAAGGACCGGGATTTTCCCCTTTATAATTCTCGCAAGCGGTGCAGGTGCACTCTTCTTCCTCACAAGTAGCGTCCTTGTCGTATTCAACGTTGCTGACGTACACGCCGGTTTGATCGATGAGGTTGTTCAAATACGCTTCGAGAGCCTCTTTGTTGGCGGTCTTTTCCTCTTCAAAGGCGGTATACTTTGCCTTAAGATCGTCAGTGATCTTGAAGAGGAGATTTTGCACGAAGAAGATCTTGTCGTCCTTGTGCACGATCTGCGTCTTCACGCCGGTGCCGTCCACAGCGTCCTTATACGCGCTTTCACTGCCCAAAAGCAACGCCTGCTTTTGTTCCTCAAGTTGTCTGTTATATTCCGCCAAGATAGCCTCTGCGGAAACGCCTTCCGCGGTCTTGCCGACGATCTCCTCGTAAGCGGTGACGGCTTGCGTCTTGAGCTTGGCAAGATAGTAATACTCGTAAGTGCGGTAGTTGGCGGTCATTTGCTTTTCAAGCCTGCGCTTGGACTCGGTAAGCGCCTTGTAAAGAGCGTTATCCTTGCCCTTTGCCGCGGCGATCTTTGCCTCGAGATCTTTTTCAAACAACGCGGGGACTTCGGTCTTTTCTTCCTCGTCCTCTTCGGTGGGCATCTTGGGGCGGGACGGCTTTGCTTCAACGATCTTGACGTTAAAGGAAGCGGTCTTGTTTGCAAAGGTCACAGTGACCTCCACTTCGTCCTTGACTTCGTCGCTCTTGAACCCGGTGACGGTAAAGTCGCTTCTGTCAAGAATGACGGGATCCTCACTGCCCTCGTACTTCACGCCGACTTTCAAGCCGGATTCGTTCAAAGACTCGCCCTTTTCGTACTCGGTCTTCCAAGGAGCGGAAACGACGACAACTTCCGTAACGTTGGCGGTGGACTTGCCTGCCGCAGCGGCGGTAAGTTCCTTTTCATACGCTTCGCGGAAAGAGTCGAAACTATCCTGCATTTCCTTATTATACGCCTCGACGGCGGCGATCAGATCCTTTTTGGGGAGAACGCTCTCGATCTCCTTGATGCGGGCGGCTTGATCGTACGCTTTGCCCGCGGTGCTTGCTGCGGTAGCGGCGGCCTTTTCCTCCTCGGTGCCGTTTGCCATAATTTTCTTATACAATTCGTCAATGCACTTTAAGGTATACGCCTCGGTCTCCGCCAAGCTCTCGTTCGCCTGTTTGAAGCTGGTGCCGATGTTGTCCAAAACGGACTGATATTGCGCCTGGCTGATGTAGCCTTGCGAATAGTAGTTGTAGTACTGATAAACGAAGTTGTAGATCGTGTTGTTAAGCTCAAGCTTATCCGCTTGGCCGGCGCGGTTTGCGTAAGTAACGCATGCCGTCACCTGCTTGAAATCACGCTCCTTGTTCTTGGAGATCATACCGTCCTCTCCACAAGCTGTCGCAACGATCACGGTGACCGCGAGCACGAGGATCATAAGGATAACGAGCAGTTTCTTTTTCATTTACAATAGACTCCTTTAGGTCTGTTTTGACCGCAAGGCGCGACGAGGGCGCACCTTTAATTATTAATAGTGTACTTGTTTATTATACATAAAGCGCGCGGATTGCGCAAGTCTATATTTGAAATTTTACGCGCCTTAAGATTTTTTACTCTTTCGTCGTCGTGACGATATCGCCCGCAAGCGCCTTCATAAAGCGGATGAGCGTACGCACTTTGACGGCGGGAACGCCGCCTTTTACGGCGTATCTTGCTTCCAAGCCCGATACGGAAGTTTCACGCAGATCGCCCGAAAGCAACGCAAGCGAGTTTTTCATCGCGCCGCCCGTCATAAAAGCCGCGTCGGTGTAAACGACGGAAACGGACTCCTTATCCACGCTGATCTTCTTGACGGGAAGAGCGGAAGCCAGCCCCTTGAGAAGCGCGATCTCCACAAGGGCGTGCACCTGCCGCGGCGGCATCCCAAACGCCTCTTCCAGCTCGGACAAAACGGCGTTTTTGCCCTTTTCGTCCGTTATGGCGGCGATCTTTTTGTAGTAGCGGATACGGGCAAGCTCGCTCTTGACGTAATCTTCGGGCAAATACGCATCTTCTTTGACGAGCAATTCCACGTTGCCGTTTTCGGGCAGGGCTTCGCCGTTGAGTTCCGCGATGGCTTCTTTCAAAAGCGTGCAATACATCTCGTAACCGACCTTTTCGATATGCCCGTGTTGCTCCGCCCCGAGCACATTGCCCGCGCCGCGGATCTCCAGATCCATCATAGCCAAGCGATAGCCGCTGCCGAGGTCGCCGTTTTCCACCAAAGCACGAAGGCGTTTTTCCGCGTCACCCGTAAGAAGGGTGCCCGTCGGGTAGGTGAAATAGGCGTACGCCAAACGAGCGCTTCTTCCCACGCGCCCTTTGAGTTGGTACATTTGCGAAAGCCCGAGTTTATCCGCTTCCACGACGAAGAGGGTGTTGGCGTCGGGGATATCGATGCCGTTTTCAATGATCGTGGTGCAGATCAAGATATCCGCCTGACGCAAATAGAACTTGCGGATGCTCTCCTCCAGGGCGGCGGGGCTCATCTTTCCGTGCCCGACAACGACGTTTGCGCTTGGGAAGAGTTCCCTGACCGCGGCGGAAAATGCGTCCAACCGCGCGATGTTGTTGTAAAGGATAAAGACTTGTCCGCCTCGCGCAAGTTCCGCTCCGACCGCCTCTTTCAAAGCGGCGACGGAATACTCCGCGACGACGGTGCGCACCGGCTTTCTCCCCTTGGGCGGAGTGTCGATCACGCTGATGTCGCGGATGCCGGAAAGCGCCATATGCAAAGTGCGCGGAATGGGGGTGGCGGACATCGAAAGCACGTTGATGCTGGTGCGAAGCGACTTGATCTTTTCCTTATGTTCCACGCCGAAGCGCTGTTCCTCGTCCAAGATCAAAAGTCCGATATCGCAAAAATCCACGTCTTTGCCAAGCAGACGATGCGTGCCGACCACCACGCCGATCGAACCGTTGGTCAGCCCGGTCAAGATCTCCTTGGTCTCCTTTGCCGTACAAAAACGCGTCAAACAAGCGCACTTGATGCCAAAGGGGGCAAAGCGTTCGGAAAGAGTGCGGAAATGTTGTTCCGCAAGGATGGTCGTAGGGGCAAGAAAAGCGACTTGCTTACCCGCAAGCACGGTGCGGAAAGCGGCGCGAAGGGCAACTTCCGTTTTGCCGTAGCCGACGTCGCCGCAAAGCAGGCGATCCATCACCTTGCCCTTTTCCATATCCTGCCGGACGTCCTCGATCGCGGCGATCTGCCCTTCGGTCTCCTCGTAGGGGAAGCTGTCTTCAAAGGCGCGCATCAATTCACCGCCTTCGGGGTACTTGTAGCCGCGGCTCTTTTCACGCTTGGCGTAAAGATCGACGAGATCCAAAGCCATTTTGCGAATGGATTTTTTTGCTTTTGCTTTTTCCTTTTGGAAGTCCTCTTTGTTGGGATCGGAAAGAGCGGGCTCGCGTTCCGACCCGCTGTACAAAGTGACCATATCCATTTGCGAAACGGGCAAATAGATCTTGTTTTGCCCTGCATATTGCAGGGCAAGATAATCGCCTTCCCCCGCGTAATTTTTGATATGCGTAAGCCCCAAACACTTGCCGATACCAAACTCGTCGTGCACGACGAAGTCGCCTATTTTTGGGGCGATCAGCGGACGCGTGGGAACCCTGAGCGCAGAAGTGGCGGACAAAATGTCGCCGCTGCCGACAAACGTCGTTTTTTCGCTTTTGGAAATAAAACCGTGTCTGAGTTTTGCCGCGACGCAAGTGACTTTATCCGCCTTGTCCCCCAGCATCCTCTTCAAGGTGGTCGCCCGTTCCTCGTCTTGCGTAAAGATCAAAACGCGACGCCCTTCGCGGAATTCGTCTTCCAAAAATCCGATCAACAGATTGGTGTTTTTGAGGTAAGACGGAAGAGATGCGGAATTGACGTAAAAAGCGTCTTCCCTGCCCGAGATCCTTTCGGTAAAGGAAGAAACCCCCAACTGCGGCATCGCAGAGAGGGCGGACATGATCTCCTTTTCCCCCGCGATGGACGCGCGGTGCGCCGCAAGCACTTCCCCATCCGCGGCAAGACGCGTGACCCTGCCGTAATGATCGACCAAAAAGCGCGAAAAGCCCTCAAAGATCTTTTTGGGCTCGTCCACGAGGGCGGAAAATCCTTCCAAATAATCGAAAACCGTGGATAACCTCTCCTTAACGAAAGGAATCAGATAGGAAAGTCCGCTGTCCGACGGGTTTGCGGCGGCGCGGAAAGAAATATCGGATAGGATCTCATCCGTGCGAAGTTTTGCGGCGCGGCTTTGCAGTTTGCGCGCCTCTTCGATGCGCTTGAACGCCTCGCGTACGTCCCCTTCCGTCAAGATCAATTCGCTTGCGGGAGAAATGACGACTTCTTCCGCGCGGGAGATCACTCCGAGGAAGTCCGGCGCGTAAATTTTTATCTCTTCGATCTCGTCGTATAAAAAGTCGATTTTGATAGGATTATCCGCATTTGTCGGAAAAACGGAAAGCGAGTCGCCCGCCAGTCGGAACTCCCCTTTCTTGGGGGCGATGGACGCGCGTTCGTAGCCTGCGTAAATGAGTTTTCTGACGACTTCTTCCACGCTTACGGCGCTACCGACGGTCAAAACCAACGTGGCTTTTTCAAGATCGGAAGGACGAGGCAAATAGCCGAAAACAGCCTCCACCGTCGTGACCAAAACGTGGGCTTCTCCCCTTTTTATCTTCAAAAGCGCGGCGATACGCGCGTGGGAAAGAGCATCCGTGCGCCTGCCGAGCAACACGTCGCCTTTGGGAGGAAGGTAAGCGGACGGCGTACCGTAAGAGGCGACTTCCTCCGCGACCTCCAACGCTCTTTGCTCGGTATCCGCAATATACAAAAGAGGAGCGGGAGACGCCGCGGCAAGATGCGCTTTTTGCGGATCGGACATGCCAAAAACCAGCGATTTTTTGTCGCCGGCAAGCTGCTTGTAAATTTTTTCGTATATTTCAAAGCCCTGTGTATAAAGCTCGTTCATCGTTTGCGCCGAAGCGCGTTTTATTCGTTTACCGACCTTTGGAACGCCGCGAAATCCTCGTCCGAAAGGTACTTTTCAATGGCTTTCGCCGCCTTTTCCGCCGCTTGGGAAAGCGTTTCGGCATTCTCCTTATTTGCCTTGCGCAACACGTACGAAGCAAGGTCTTCCTCGGGGTGCGGTCTGCCGATGCCTACGCGAAGACGCGGAAGTTCTCCGCAAAGGGAAGTAACGCTACGCATACCGTTGTGCGTACCCGCGCTGCCCTTCTCACGCAAGCGAATATGTCCGACGGGAAGATCGATATCGTCGTAGACGATCAAAACGTCCTTCGCTTCCGCCTTGTACTTGGCGATCGCGGACTTGACGCTTTCCCCCGAAAGATTCATAAAGGTGGTGGGTTTCAAAATGCGGATCTTTTTGCCCATGACGTTGCCCTCCGCTTCAAAAGCGCGGATCGCGGCGTTTTCACGGAAGGAAAGCCCCAAAAGATCGGCAAGCTTGTCCGCTACCGAAAACCCGACGTTGTGATAGGTGCCGTCGTATTGCGCGCCGATATTGCCGAGTCCCACGACCAATAACATACGTTCTCCTTTGCCCGAAGGCTACTTCTTTTGCTTTTGTTCCGCTTTCGTTCGTCCGATCACGAACGCGCCGTCCTCAACGTCCTCCGTCACGGTGGTCGCCGCGGCGATATAGACGTCGTCCCCCACCGTCAGCGGTGCGACAAGGTTGGTATTTGCGCCGATGAAAACCCTCTTCCCCACCGTGGTCCGGTGCTTTTGCTTGCCGTCGTAGTTGGCAAACACCGTGCCGCAACCGACGTTGGTGCCGTCTCCTACCGCGGCGTCTCCGACGTAGGCGAGGTGCGCCGCCTTGACGTTTGCACCGAGGCGACTTCTTTTAATCTCCACGAAATCACCGATGCGGGCGTTTTGCCCCACGACGCTTTGCATTCTGACGTAGGCGAAGGGTCCGACGGTGGCGCCCGACTTGATCTCGCTGTCCTTCACGACGGAACGAAGGACTTTTGCACCTCGTCCGACGCGGCTGTTTTCTATCTCCGAAAAACTGCCTATCACGGCGCCTTCTTCGACGACGCTGTTTTTGACGATGCCGTACGGCTCCACCGTAACGCCCGCCGCCAAAGTGGACAACGCGTCGATATAAACGCTTGCGACATCGGGAATAATTGCCCCGTTTTGTACGGATAATTCCGCAATTCTTCTGTATAAAGCCTTTTCGGCTTCAGCCAGATCCAACGCGCTTTCGACCGCCCTTGCAAAGGGGGCGTTCGCCCGCCGTTTGGGGCGAAATCCGTCAAAGTACGCCGTCGTTTTTACAAGCATTCCTTTGCCAATCTCCAGTCCGGTATAGCCACGTTTTTCCATCTCGAGGATCAATTCCGCAAGATGCGCCGCCGTAACGAGAGGCGTGCTTGAGCGCAACACGGCAAAGTAATCGCTTGCGGGCGGGGAAACGGCTTCCCCCTCTTCGATCACGCAATACGGCGTGTCTGCCGCGCCTTTTTTGAGCCATTCCACGGCTGATAAGCCGGCGAGAACGGGGGCCTTTTTATCTTCTACGATATAGAGAAAGAGCGTTTTCATAGTACTAAACTATGCCGCCGCCCTCTCTTGTATTCTATCCTTTGTAACTGTCTTTCAGCCCGACGATCAGGTTGTATTCGCCCTTCTTGTTCTTCATATAGTAGCCGAGGCGCATAAACTGGAATCTGTCGTACGCCGCCGCGTTTTTGAGGAAGGGTTCCGCCTT
>DMCI01000092.1:7377-14444 GCA_003445835.1 Clostridiales bacterium | reverse complement strand
TCATCGATCCCAAAAAGGACGTGGATGGCTTCTCGCAAATGAACATCGGCTCACTTTTGCTTGACGATAAGAGAGGACTTTATTCCTGCACGCCGCTTGGCATCATCCACTTGATTCTCAGCACGGGGATCGATCTTACCGGTAAGCATGCGGTGGTGGTGGGTAGGTCCAACGAAGTCGGCAAACCCGTTGCCTTGATGCTTTTGCAACACAACGCTACGGTCACCATTTGCCACAGCAAGACCAGGGACCTCGGTGAGTTTACCCGTACGGCGGATGTTTTGGTCGTCGCCGTCGGTCAAAAGAAACTGATTAAAGGCGATATGGTAAAAGAAGGCGCTGTGGTCATCGACGTCGGTATCAATCGCGATGAAAACGGCAAACTTTGCGGCGACGTTGACTTTGAGTCCGTGGAGCCCAAGGCAAGCTACATCACTCCCGTTCCGGGCGGCGTCGGTCCGATGACTATCGCAATGTTGATGGCAAACACGTTGAAAGCGGCAAAAGGGAATGTTCAATAAAACACTTTCGGTTGAGGAATTAAACGGCTATATCCATTCGATCTTCGACGCGGAGGAAATGCTGCAAGGCGTTTCCGTTTTCGGCGAAGTTTCGGGTTTTAAGATCAGCGGCGCACACGCCTACTTTACGATAAAGGGGCGCGACGCCGCTATTCCTTGTACGCTTTTTAATTTTCGCAGGACGTACGCACCCAAAGACGGCGAAAGCGTGATCGTCAAAGGCTCGCCCGATTTTTACGTCAAGGCAGGCAAGCTTTCTTTTAACGTCGTTTCTGTTCAGCCAGTTGGCATCGGTGACTTGCATGCTCAATTCGAGCGCTTAAAAAAGCAACTTTTCGAAGAAGGGATCTTTGCGCCCGAACATAAAAAGCCAATCCCTCGGTTTTGCAAGGACGTTTGCGTGATCACCAGCAAGACGGGCGCGGTTATCCGCGATATTTATCGCACGACGAGGAATGTCAATTCTTCGATCAACCTCCACGTTTACAACGTGCGCGTGCAGGGCGAAGGGGCGGAAAACGAGATCGTAAACGCCATTCGCAGAGTGGACGGGCTGTTTGACGCCATCATCATCGCTCGCGGCGGTGGTTCTTTGGAAGATTTGGCACCTTTTAATACGGAAGTTCTCGCTCGCGCCGTTTACGACGCCGAAACGCCGATCGTTTCCGCCGTCGGACACGAAACCGACTTTACGATTTGCGACTTTGCCGCCGACAGCCGCGCGGCTACGCCGACCGCGGCGGCACACCTGGTCGCCTTTGATGAAAAGCAACTTGTCGGGGATATCTTTGAGGTGTTGACGGAGATGGGCGTTTCCTTGCAGGAAAGGGTAAAAAACGGTGAGCGTGAACTTGTTTCTACCGTAAAAAACCTTACCAATCTTGCAACATTATCCACCGAAAGAGCGGCGGGACGATTTAAGCTCTCGTTGACCAATCTGACCAACGCCGTCAAAACCTACTCTGCGACTAAAGACGCGGCACTTGAAAAAGCTTTGATAGCGTACGAAGCGGCAAGCCCTTTGAAAATATTGGAAAAAGGCTATTTCGGTGTGACCAAAGGGAGCAAGCGCGTGGCGTCCGTTCAAGATGTTGCGGTGGGCGACGATCTGACCCTCGTTGCCAAAGACGGAAAAATCCATACGAAAGTAAAGGAGATAACAAAATGACCTTTGAAGAAATTTTGAATGAACTTGCGGAGATCTCCGCTTCTCTCGAAAAGGCAACTCTTCCTTTGGAAGAGAGTATCGCCGTTTACGGCAAAGGACTTGACCTTGCAAAGCAGGCGATCGCAACGTTGAAGGAGTCCAAAGGTAAGATCACCCTTTTGACCGACGAACTCGGGAAGCTTGCGGATACTGCGTTTGAGGTAGAAGACGATGATTGAGGACGTACTGAAGAAGTTTGCCGAAAAATTCAACGCCGATCTTGAACGGGAGATGAACGCCCTTCGCGGTGGGGCGCTTGTTTCCGCAATGAAGTACGCAGTCCTCGGAGGCGGCAAGCGCCTTCGTCCGTTTTTGGTGCTTCTTGCGGCGGAAATGGGCGGGCTCACTTACGACGACATATTCCCCTTGATGATGGGGGTGGAACTCGTTCACAGTTACTCCTTGGTGCACGACGATCTTCCGTGTATGGACGACGACGATTATCGTCGTGGCAGAAAGTCCACGCACGCCGTTTACGGCGAGGCGATGGGCGTACTTGCCGGCGACGCGCTTTTAAACTACGCATACGAGTATATGCTTGCAAACGCCGTCAAGGCAAAAAACGTCGGCGGTTACATCACTGCGATCAGTTGCATTATGGTGCGCGCGGGCTATATGGGGATGCTTGGCGGACAAAGCTACGACATCGACGAGGAAGTCAAAAAGCAGTTTAAGCGCGAGGACTTTATCAATATGTATTCCGGCAAGACGGGCGCTTTGTTCCAAGCTGCTCTCGGCGCGGGTGCCTTTGCTTCGTCCTTGAATGAGGAGGAGATCACCGCGCTTTTGAAATGCGGCAATTACCTTGGCGTCGCCTTCCAGTTGAAGGACGACCTTGACGACCTTACGCAGGATCAAAAGGGCGTTGACGAAAAGGAAAAGAAGCCCTGTTTGACGATGCTTGCCACCATTTCGCCAGAAGCGGCAAAAGAGTTTGTGGAGCTGAACCGAGACGTTGCCGTCGATACCGTCAAAGACCTTAAAAACAGCGAAAATCTCGTGGCTTTGATCAATTATCTGTTAACTTTCCCCAAAAGTGAAGAGAGCAAGACAAACAGTGACTTAAACGAACCGCCCAAGCAAGAATAGGCTTTTAAGATGCTCTTTGACCCATCAAAGAGCAATTCTCTTGTAATTTATTAAAAGTTATGCTAATATAATTGTACGGTGGTGCAGTATTCTAGTCAGAACACATACGTATGAGGGCGTGGTTAAAATAACGCCGTAGGGCACATCGATGAAGTTTCTTGTGTTGGCTCGTTTTGCCCAAATTCGGGTCGATGCTGGGAGTTAAGAATCGTGGGCGTTTCGTAACGGCATACGGAAGCCGACCCACCTTTCGTGGAGACCTGCAATGGTGGTCGATTACTGGGCACTGTGCAGGATTAAACCTGTAATGCGGTATCAAGCTGTGTGCAGCGTAGCCTGCCTTGAGTGAGATAGGCGGATTGGGAACCACACCGTTTGCGCCGGCAGGCGCAAACCGGTGATTGCCCATGAAACTTAAATTGCAAAAGAGGATAAGTCGTGTGTGGTCTGTTAAGGAAATCTTCTAGACTGTATTAGCAATGTAAGGATTATAGTGCGACCTTAGTGGTGATTCAGTTGCGTGTGGGGAGACCCCCGCCGTGCGGATCAAAAGGAAACTGCGCGTTCGGCGACGGCGCGTTTCGCATGGGGAAATCCTACTGGACCTATGGCGCAAGGTTTACTTGCATTGCTACCACCGATAAAGGAGCATTTTAAAAGTGGACGAGGAAAACAAAGATCCCGTTGCGCAAGAAGAACCGCAACAAAAAGATCATTCCAAGCGAAAAGGACAAAAACGCAATTTATGGCCGCTCAAGGTGACGATCATCACCCTCGCATTGTCGGCTTTTTTTAGTTTTTTCACCGAGATCGTTTCCAGTAAGAGCAACCTTGTCGTTGCACTTTTGATCTGCATTCTTTTGGTGCTTATCAGCATCATTTTCGACGGGATCGGCGTCGCCGCTACCAATTGCGATATCAAACCTTTGACTGCAATGGCGTCCAAGCGGATCCCCGGCAGCCGTATTGCCATTAAACTCGTGCAAAATTCCGAGAAGGTCAGCAGTATTTGTTGCGACGTGATCGGCGACATTTGCGGCGTCGTGTCGGGCGCATGCTCGGCTGCGATCGTTTTGCGCATCGTCGCATACGCAAACGCGGTGGCGTGGCAACTTTGGATCTCGATCATCGCCAGCGCTTTGATCGCTGCGATCACGGTAGGCGGCAAGGCATTTGCAAAGACCGTTGCGATTCGCAACTCCAAAGATATGGTGATGTTTACGGCGCGGTTTTTATCGATTTTTATCAAGGAAAACAAAAGGGAGAAAAGGAATGCTTCTGAAAAAACTAAATCTTCCCGCTGACGTAAAGAAGCTTTCCTTAGACGCTCTTAACGAGCTTTCGGAGGAAGTCCGGCAGCGGATCATTGAAGTCACCCTTCAAAACGGCGGGCATATCGGCGCATCACTCGGCGCGGTTGAATTGATCGTCGCGCTTCTTCACGTCTTTGATCCGGAAAAAGACAAGATCGTCTTTGACGTCGGGCACCAGGCTTACGCTTACAAGATACTTACGGGGCGCAACGACGCCTTCGATAGCTTGCGTACTTTCCGCGGTATCAGCGGGTTTCCTCTTCCTTCCGAAAGCAAATACGATCATTTCACCGGTGGCCACGCGGGCAACGCGGTTTCTGCGGGGTGCGGGTATTGTATGGCTCGCGCGCTTTCCAAGGCGGATTATCAAGTCGTTTCCGTCGTCGGCGACGGCGTGATGGTCAATGGGGAGACTGCCGAAGGCTTGAACCTCGTATCCTCTTGCGGCAAACAGATTGTCGTTATCAACGACAACACCTATTCAATATCTTCCGGAGTGGGCAGCATTCCCGAGTATCTTGCGCGTTTGCGCGGCGAAAAGTACGTCGAAAAGATCAAGCAGGGCGACGAAAGTCCGTTTGCGATGTACGAATTGGATTATATCGGTCCGGTGAACGGTCACGATCTTCCCGCGCTCGTAAACGCTTTTACTCTTGCTAAAAATTCCCAAAGATCCGTTGTCGTGCACACAGTGACCAACAAGGGGAAAGGCTACGCTCTTGCCGAGAACAATCCCTTGAAATTGCACGGTGTTTCTCCCAGAGGGGAGCGTAGCGGAGAAGGGTTTGGCGCCGTCTTCGGAGAGGAATTGATCAAATTGCGTGAAAAAGACGACAAGATCGTCGCTATTGCCGCTGCAATGGCGATCGGGACGGGGCTCAGTCGTTTTATCCAAAAATATCCCGAGAGTTTTATCGACGTCGGCATTGCGGAGAGTACTGCGTTGACCGTGGCGGCTTCTCTTGCGCGCGCGGGCTACAAACCTTACGTTGCAATGTATTCAACTTTCCTGCAACGGGCGTACGATCAGCTTCTTTACGACGTTGCGCTTGATAATTTGAACGTGACGGTGATGTTGGATCGCTCGGGCATCGTGGGTGAAGACGGGGAATCGCACCAAGGGATCTATGATCTCAGTTTCCTTTCTTCGATCCCCGAGATCAAGATCGCTTCTCCCGCAACTTACGACGAACTCAAAACTATGCTTGCTTGGTCGCGACGGGAAAAGGGTGTCAAAGTCCTCCGCTACCCCAAAAGCGGTATGGCTTTGAACGTGCCGACGGATGACGATCTGCCGCATTGGAAAACGCTCGTTGCCGGCAAGGACGGCTATTTGGTGGCGCACGGCGCGGTGATGATCGAAGTTGCGATGAAAGTCGCGGAAATACTGCGTGAAAAGGAAAAGAGCTTCGGCGTATTAAACGCGCGCTTTATCCTTCCCGTAGATCGCGCGGCGTTGAACGCATTGCAAGGCGCCCCCTTGTACGTTTTGGAAGACGTTGTGTATGCAGGCTCGCTTTCAGAACATTTGGCGGCGATGGGCTACAAAGTACGCGCATTTACCTTGCCAAACGGGTACGTTACCTTCGGAAAGCCGTCTGTGCTTCGTAAACACTACGGCATCGATGCGGATACGATCGCGGAGGCTATCATCCATGAGGCTTGACCTCCTGATCTCCGAAAAATTCGGCGTTTCCCGCACGAGAGCGCAAAACGTCGTAAAAACGGGCGGGGCAAAAGTGAACGGCGTCACCGTTCGAAAACCGGCTGCGGAAGTCGATCCGCTGGCGGAGATCGTCCTTTCCGATACGTTAAGATACGCCTCTTTGGGCGGTTTGAAGATCGAAAACGCCATTGAACGTTTCAAAATCGACCTCACGGGTAAGGTTTGCTTGGACGTCGGCGCCGCCAACGGCGGTTTTACCGATTGTATGCTCAAGATGGGCGCGAAGGAGGTGTCCGCAGTCGATCTGACCATTGCTTTTCCGAAAGAACTGTTGAACGATCCACGCGTCAAGATCTACGACGGCGTGAACGCAAAATCGATCGGAGAGATCTTTGAGAAAGAAAGTTTTGACTTTGTATCCGTCGATCTGAGTTTTATTTCGCTGTGCGGATTGTTTGGCTGTTTTTATCCGATCTTAAAGTCGGGCGGACGGCTTTTGACCTTGTTTAAGCCGCAATTTGAAGTTGGGCGAAAGGCTTTGCCCAAAAGCGGTGTCGTTCGTGACAAAAAGGCGATGGAAAAAGCGTTTTCAGCCGTGGTATCCGCTGCCGAAGACGCAGGGTTTAAGATGATCTCGGAGTGCCCGGTGCCCGAAGTTCTTCCCGGAAAAAACGTGGAAAGAACGGTTTTGTTTGCAAAAGACCGTGATTGATAAAAATATAATAATTTCCATTTTTCTTGCATAATTTTGTTGTATTTTATGAATATTTGTTTTATAATTGCATTATGAAGTTCTGTTTGGTCGTCAACAATACCAAGCCTCTTGCGCAGGAATTCGCAAAGAGTTTTATCGAAGAGCTCAAGGCTCGTTCCTTTGAGTATTATCTCTTTGACGGGGTGATTGCGGACGGGACGGATTTTGCGGTCGTTTTCGGCGGTGACGGTACGATCTTAAAGTTTGTTCGCAGCGCTCGCGTCGCCGTGCCCGTGCTTGGCGTCAATTTTGGCAAAATGGGCTTTTTGGCGGAGTCCGGTAAGGCTGCCGGCGAGTATATTGACGAACTGGTTAAAAAAAATTACGAGTTGGACAAGCGTTGTTTTTTGGAAGTCGAGTGCCTCGGCAAAAAGTACTACGCTTTGAACGAAGTCGTTATCGGCAGGTCTGATACGATCAATTTGATGGATATTGATATCAAAACCAACAGCTGTTCGTTGGATCGCTATCGCGCAGACGGCGTTATCGTTTGCACACCGACGGGGTCTACGGCTTA